>NZ_LFVY01000027.1 GCF_001050155.1 Nitratireductor soli | reverse complement strand
CGAGGACCACTTTTCAGGGGGCAGGCCAACCTGTGCGAAGTTTACGGTGTGAGCCAGCGTCGGGCGTGCGATATGCTTGGGGTCGGCCGGTCGAGTGCGAGCTATCGCAGCGTCCGGCCTGATGATGCCCATTTGCGTGAAGCCATGCGTAGGATCGCTGCGGAGCGCCGGCGCTTCGGCTATCGGCGCATTCACGTGATGCTGCAACGACAGGGGATCGCGATGAACCTAAAGAAGCTCAGACGCCTTTACCAGGAAGAGAAGCTGCAGGTTCGCAAACGTGGCGGCCGCAAACGGGCGCTGGGAACGCGCCGATCCATGCTTGTGCCGGAACGGGCGAACGAGCGCTGGAGCCTGGACTTTCTCAGCGACGCCTTCACCGATGGCCGCCGGTTCAGAATCCTGGCCGTTGTCGACGACCACATACGCGAATGCCTGACGCTGGTTGCCGACACCTCGCTTTCCGGCCGGCGCTTGGTTCGCGAACTCGATGCGATCATCGCCCGTCGCGGCCGGCCGAACACGATCGTCAGCGACAACGGCACCGAGCTGAGCAGCATGGCTGTGCTCAAATGGTGCCAGGAAACCGGCGTCGAATGGCACTACATTGCCCCCGGGCAAGCCCACGCAAAGTGCCTTTGTCGAGAGCTTCAATGGTCGCTTTCGCGATGAACTGCTGAACGAGACGCTGTTCTCGTCGCTTGCCGAAGTCCGGACCGCCATCGCCAACTGGAAGGAGGATTACAACAACCACAGACCTCACTCAGCCCTCGGCAATAGCCCGCCAGCCGAGTTCGCCGCGAAAATCAGGCTGGAAATGCAGGCCGCATAAGGCCAGAAATGAAACCCAGGACTCTCCTAATAGCTGGAGGGAAGTAGGGGCTCAGGTCAATTGGGATGCGAGATGATCGGCATGCGCGCTCATTGACCCGTCCCCTCCCACTCCGGTCCGGCCTCGCGTTGCTGCCTTGCCTGAGCCTCATCCGGCACCTTCGCCACCGGTCTGCCCCGGAGCCCGTCATTAACAAGACCTCCCACAAAGCTCGCGAACGGGGAGATGTTCTGGTGGACGCTCGCCTGCTCGAGGGCAGCCATATAGTCGTTGCGGCGCTCGACGGGGATCACGGTCCAGGGATAGCCGCCAGCTGCCAACATCACATTCATCAGGAAGCGGCCCATGCGGCCGTTGCCGTCCATGTAAGGGTGGATGTAGACGAAGATGAAATGCCCGAGCACGATCCGCACGGCCGGATTCTCTTCGGCAGCAAGCAGCTCAAAGAATACCGGCATCGCATCCCGCACCGCGTGAGGGGGCAGCGGTACATGCATTGAATTGCGGATGAACACGCGGTCGCTGCGATAACCGGCAAGGTCAGCCGGTCTGGCAAGGCCCGCGGTCACGCTCGGGGCGAACAGCTCACGATACCAATCACCGTGATTGCGATCGGCGACTGGGCCCGGGTTTTCGTTACCGAGGACGGCGCGAACACTTGTCTTCACTGCCTGAAAAGCAAGATGGTAGCCGCGCGCGGCCAGCGCGTCTCGATGCTCGCGGTCCTGCTCGTCCTGGTCCGGATTCCAATTGCCGGAACGCACGCGCTCAATCAGTGCCGGGCTGACGCGGTAGCCCTCGATCGAGAGCGAGTGATAAGCATCCGTCACGTAGATGTCTTCGACGTGTTTCAGATAGGCTTCGATATCGTTGGGACGGCCGGGCGCGGGCGGGAAGTTATCCGCGATATCTGCGCGCATCGCCTGCCACATCAGACGGATGCGTCCGGCATAAGCGGAGCGCTCGCGGGCGGGCAGGTCGAATTGCAGCCGACCTTCGAACGGATCGGTTTCGCGGACGGCGTAGCCCGCGGCCTCCATGTTCTTGATGATGTCATCAGCGATGCGTTCGCGGCCGATATTGCGAAACGCTCCTGCCAAACGTCCGGCGACGACGCTGTGCCCGCCTTCGAGCAAGTGGGTAAGGATCTCTGATGCGTCGGTAAAAAGCGCGAGCGCCGTGCGGGCGTCGGTCGGTTTTTGTGCGAAGAAACCGGCCGAGGCTTCCACGAGCGCGGCAGCGGGCTTGTAAAGGCGCAGGCTGTTTTCCTCGACGATATCCTTTGCCGGCGGAAGCGCTGCCCGGACATCGAAAATCGAGGTGCCGTGCAACAGCCTGGTCGGCTTGTTTCCGCCTTTTTCGGCACGCACCAAAAGCTGCGCGGGTACGGTGCGGTTGCCGGCATGCAGCTTGAGGGATTGTTCCGGGGCGATGCACCAAGTCGTACCGAAACGCTCCCTCAGATACGTGGCGCAGAAGTCCCAGAAGGACGCATACCAGGGCGTCGTATCGCCGTCCCGGTCGTTGGGGCTTGACGGGATGTACCAGCCCTTCATCACCTCCTGCAGGAATCCGTTTTTGAGTAGCCGCTCGCGGTGCGTGCGTGTCAGGCTGTCAGAGCGGATCGCAACCGCGCCGACATCCTGCAGCGCTTTGAGCGCTTCCAGCGATTCAGCCAGTTTCTCGGAGGGAGTCGCCATCAGACCCGTGCCGCCGTTCGGTTATCGTGTCGCACGGCTCGTAGGTTTTAGTGCCGGACGACTCTTAGGTTATCCGGGCGTACCATTATTAGGTTTTCGTGTCGATCTAATATTAGGGTATTTTGCAGAAGTCTGGGGTTGGCATTTCCCCGCGGCAAGCCCACCGTTCCCGATTAGAGTGCGCTTGGCGGTCTTCTCCTATCGCCCTTCGGACGGCGCAGAACTGGTTCAGAGTTCCGCGAGAAGCACAAACCGGCGGAAGTTACTCGCAACTTCCGCCGGTTTGTTACAATCAAGGTTCGCCTAGCAGCCAGCTCTTACCCCTCCCTTCTATTCCACACCAGGAATGCCGCGCCGTCCTCCTCGAACAACGCCGCCCGGATTGGTTCCGGGAAACTTGGATCGTCGAGCAGAACGCTGAGATAGTCGCGCGGTTCGTCGCCGCTGATCCTTGCCTTCCACGCTGCTGAAGACGACCGACCTGCCCGTCATCGAAACGGGAGATTTGGCACGCAAGCCCGCGGACGTCGTGGTGAGCTTTTCCAACTTCGAAGCCTCGAAGGCGATGATCCTGAATCTGGCCGAAAGCGGATACCGCCATATCGGATTCGTCGGCAACGCCGCGGATATCAACGTGCGGGCAATGTACCGCCGCAAGGGCTACATCGCGGGCTTGGCCAGTCTCGGAATTGAAGCGGTCAACGAGCGCATGCTGCATATCGCATACAGGGCGCCGGCCAGGCGCTCGTGGAACTCGTCGCACGCAACCCAGAATTTGATGCGGTCATGTTCGCCGCTCAGGCGCAGGCGGTTGGCGCTATTCTGGAATGCAACCGCCGGAACTGGAATATTCCGCAGAAGATTGCCATCGCCGGTTTCGACGACAACGACATCGCCAACCAGATCACGCCGAGATTGATGACGGTTCGTATCCCTCGCTACGAGATCGGTCAGGCGGCCGCCGAAGTCGTGTTCCAAAGGCTCGTCGGCCACACGATTAAGCCGAGGCATCGGGATTTGGGTTTCGAAATCGTTACGCGCGAAACGACTTGATCGCCATTCGATCGTCGTGGCCAACGCGAACTCTGGCGCAAGAAATCAAGAAACAGTAACAAGCACGGCATTATCGCTTTAAAACATACCTGCAATCTTGAAGATCCCAGCAATCGTTCGTGGATTTCGAAAGCTCCGCTTTGCGTATGCGCTGGCTCGGAGTCTTCGGGAATTCCGGTGCAAAGGCGATATAGCGGGGAATTTGAAAATAGGGCATCTTGTCCTCGCACCATCGGATGAGCTCCAACGGTTCGAGGGTTTCCTGCGGCTTTAGCTTTACGAAAAGCTTCAGGTCGTCATCTCCGGCCCCTAGTCCACTGTCGACACCAATCAGCGCGCATTCCTCCACTGACGGATGGCGCGCCACGATCCGCTCGACCTCCCAGGCCGAAACGTTCTCTCCACGGCGCCTAAGACTATCGCTCTTGCGGCCGGTGAAAAACAGATACCCGTTCACGTCGAAACGGCCGAGGTCACCCGTCTTGATCCAACCCGTCTGTGTTCTGGTTTGAACCTTGTTGAGCGAAACAGAAGTATAATCCTCACTCTTGCCCTTCACGACGATCTCCCCCGTTTCTCCCTGAGGGACATCCTTCTCCTCCTCGTCGACGATCCTGACCGAGAACCACGGAAGGGGCTTCCCGATGGCACCCCGTGGACCCTCGACGTTGATCGAGACGTAGTTCGCCACTTCACTCAGGCCATAGCCTTCGTTGACGACCACTCCGAAGCGCCGTTCGAACTCTTCTCCGATGTCCTCCGGACATCCTGCGCCCCAGGCAATCTTCACAGAGTGATCGCGTTCATTGTCACGGGCCGGTTGCTTCAGGAGAATTGGCAAGATGCCCCCGATGTAATGAATCTTGGTGGCGTTGAAACTGCGCGCCTGGTCCCAGAACCGAGACGCGCTGAAGCGGGGAACCAATGCCAGCGTTAGCTTCTCCATGATTGCGGCAAAGACGGTCTGATGCCCTGCTCCATGATACAATGGTTCCCAGAACAACAGGACGTCGCCCGGCACCATCTCCCCGATCAGAAGACAACCGACCGAACCGATTTGAACGACGCGGTCCGAACGCGAAAACTTCTTCGGCGCTCCCGTCGTTCCCGACGTGTAATTTATGACCAGCGGATCGTCCGGATCGGCCGACAGTGCAGGAGGCGTGGCGGCACCAGCTTCGATGAGTATGTCGAGTTCGCCTGCTCCGCCCTGGTCATTCCAGACCACATGCGGAACTTCAGTCGTGTCGAGAGCCTGTTCCAGCAAGGGCCGGTAGGCGACCTCCGCAATTAGCACGGTGGGCCTGGCATCGGCCAGCAGAAGCGAAAGATAATCGCCCTTGGCGTTCACATTGACGGAGGTCCGCGCAACGCCGATCTGGGCGCAAGCATAAAGCGCAATGATATGCTCGGCGTGCTGATCGAGCATGAGGGCGACGACGTCCCCCTTGCCGATGCCCAGGTCGAGCAGGGCATTCGCCAGTTTCGTCGAGCGCTCGTGAAGCTCCCGCACCGTCAACTGCCCTCCTTCCCAGACGCAGAACGGGTGATCGGGGTCGGTGTTCGCCCGCCGTTCGAGGATGGCCCGGAAGGTGCCTTCTCCCGGCACGGGCCAATGCGCGCGCATGTTAAAGTCGGCTGCGTTCTTGCCGCTCATCGTCATTCTCCAGAAACTTGCTTGGAAGGCCAGATCACGTCACGTTTTCGCAGAAGCGGAGAATGCTCTACGCATTCCTGGCCTTGTGTCCGGCGAAAAAGCCCGAAATGCCGGACTTTACCGAACGGGTTATTTCTTCCTTCGCTCTCACTTCCGCGGCGCGGACAAAGGCGGCGTCAAGCTCGGGCAGTGTGAGATCGCGAAGCCACAGCTTCGTTTCAGCGAAGGCTTCGGGGGACTTCGCCGCCAGTTCGTCGGCAACCTGCAAGGATCGCTCCTCTACTGCTTCTGCGGGAACGATTTCTTCCAGCATCCCCAAATTCGAAGCTTCCTGCGCCTCCATGAACCGCCCACTCACAGCAATCGAGCGGGCAAGCGCCGGGCCGACAGACCAGGAAAGGATTGCCGAACCAGTTATGCAGGGCATGCCGGAATTGATTTCGGGCAACCCGAAGCGAACGCCGGCATGGCCGACACGGTAATCCATCAGCAATACCGCCTGAAACGCCGACCCCAGCGCAAAGCCGTTCAATGCCGCGACCAGCGGCTTCCTGAAAGACTGTATGCCGAGATAGAAATCCTTGAATGCCGCCATCCGCTCCGCGGCGGCGGACGGTATGCTCATACTCACATCGGAAAGGTCCGCGCCAGCGCAGAATGAGCGTCCTCCGGTTCCAGTGATGACGGCCGCGGCAACCTGCGGGTCCTTGTCCGCAGATGCGAGGGCCTTGCGGAGGTCCTCCCGTACGGCGCCGCTCCAGGCGTTAAGCTTGGCCGGATTGTTGAGACGCAGTACGAGAACTTTGCCGTGCTTTTCCAGTTGCAGCATCTTACGCTCCCATCAACAGGTTCGGCAGCAGGAGAGAAAACTCCGGCACGTAGGTTATGATCAGCAGCGAGGCGATCAGCGCCAGAAAGAAGGGGATCGCCGCAAGCACCGCGCGCTTCATGGGAACCTCGGCGATCTGAGCAGAAATGAACAAGGAAAGCGCAACCGGAGGCGTCATCGAACCCATTGTCAGATTGACAGCCGCGATAATGCCGAGTTGTACGGGATCTATTCCGTAAAGCCGCCCGAGATAGATCAACACCGGCGCAACGATGATTAGTGCGGCGGATCCGGCTTCCAACGCGCCTAACAGAAGCAGACCGATGTTAATGAGGATCAAGGCAATCCACTTGCTTGCGGTCACAGCCTGGATTGCTGTGCCGATCGTCTCGGGAACTTCCATGATGTTGACAGCCCAGCCGAACGCACCGGACGCCGCTATGATGAACATGATGGCGCCCGTGAAGAACGCTGCCTCGCGCAGCGAGCGGATGATCACTTCAACGGATAAGCTTCCGTAGATCAGGCCAAGCAGCATCGAGTAGAAAACCGCAAGCACGCCCGCCTCGGAGGGAGTGACGATGCCAAGCGTCATGCCGCCGACGATGATGGCGGGAGAAAGCAATGCAAAGAAACCATCACGCGCACTTGTGAGGAACTCCTTCAAGGTTGCGCGCGGCAGAGGATCGCCCGCCAGCACAGGCTTTGCGCGCACCGCCGTGAAAACGATCAGCGACAGACAGAACGCCATCAGACAGCCGGGCAGGACGCCGGCAAGAAAAAGTTTCCCGGTAGAGACATTCGCAAGCTGGGCATAGACCACCAGAATGATGCTCGGCGGAATGATGGGCCCGATTATGGAAGATGCAGCCGTTATAGCCGCGCTGTATGCGCGATCGTAACCGGCATCGATCATTGCGCGAATCTCGATACGGCCGAGGCCGGCGACGTCCGCAGTGTTGGATCCGGACATGCCCGAGAATATAACGCTCGCCAGAATATTGACGTAATAGAGCCCTCCCCGCAGGTGCCCCACCAACGCGCAAGCGAAACGGAATATGCGTTCCGTCACACCCATATTGTTCATCAGGATCGCAGCGAGGATGTACATGGGAATGGCCGACAGAACCACGGACTGCACTCCGCCCCACATGCGCTGTGTCACGATCTCGAGTGGAAAGTCGCTGCCCGTCAGAATGAACCCCACCGTTGCGGCAAGAAGCGTCAAGGCGACTGGCACATTCGCCGCGAAAAGTACGATCAGAATGACACCGAAGACTATGCCTTCCATGGCTTATGCCTCCGGCTTGAGAGTTCGGGATATCCGGACCACCACATGGAGGGCCATGGAGAGGAAGCAGTAGCTCATCAGATAGGCTTTCACTTCTTCGGGTATCTTCAGGATCAACGAATATGTGCCGACATAAAGTGTCCCGATGCGGAACGAATAGTAGGCGAGCGCCACCAGCAACAGCAGTTCAACCAGCAGCGCTGCGGCTTCGGCGAAACGACGGGTCTCCACCGGCAGCATGCCGATGAACGTGTCGATGGAGTAGTGCTCGCCACGTTTGAGAACGGCCGTTGCCGCAACGAAACAGAGGCAGATCAGCAGGAATTGCGAGAGTTCCTCACTCCAACTCAGGGGTGAGTTCAGGAAATAGCGAAAGAATATCTGTGCGGCGATGGTCAAGGTCAGGAGCGCGATCAGAGCTGTCGCCACACCCTCTTCCAGATGTTTCAGCCATTTGTCGATAAGGCTCATTTTCGGAACTCTCCATTTCCGAAAATCATAACAAGGAAACGATTTCGGAACCCGTCAGCGTTTCCAGATGACGCAGACCATCCCAGGCCTGCTTCGTTTTTATCGCCCCGACGACCGGCTCCGCGCAATCGACGAATTTCGCCGCCAATTCCTCCCAGGAAAGAGGATTGGTCGGGTGCCCCTTCGGCTTGTAGAGCCGCTTGCGATATATCGCGCCATCCTCATGGATGACCTCGATATCGGCAAAGTCGTTGAAGACCGAATCCCGTTCGCGAAGCTCGGGATGAATATAGACGTTCAACTTGGGATACAGGGCCTGAATGGCCGGATCGTTCACGGCTTCGTCCGAGAATTCGGCGAAGGTCACCTTCCCGTAATGCAGCGCGGCGGCAACGCAATATTCCATGCTGAACTTGCCTTCCAGCCCCGTCGTCGGGCGATGGTAGGGAAGCGTGTTCTCGCAGCGATATCCGATACCGCAATTCAGCTGCTTGATTTGGTCGGGCCGAATAGACCCGCTTGCAAGCCCCTCGAATAATACATCCAACACGTGATGTGTCAGGGAGCATGTCGGGTAGATCTTGAAGAGAATGCCCGGCTTCACCACGTCGAAAGGCGCGCCGAGGTCCGATACGGCCAAGCTGGCGGCCACGTGGTCGAAGCCGCAGAACAGGTCGATGAACCCTTCTTTCGCCTCGAGCGCTTTGGGATTGGCGCTCAGCCCGGCCGCCGCAAGCCGCGCCGCCATGACACCATGCTCGGAAGCGAGCCCCGAATGCAGCGGCTTCGTCATGGTGCCGAAATTGGCGCGAACCCCGCAGGCCATCGTGCCCGCGATCGCAAGCGTGCGCGCGCAGGCCTCGCTGTCCAGGCGCAGGAGGTTCGCCGCCGCCGCCGCCGCCCCCAGCGTGCCAAGCGTGGAAGTAGTGTGCCAGCCGCGTTCATAATGTTCCATGTTCATTGCTCGGCCGAGCTTTGCCTCGATCTCGACGCCGACCGCATAGGCGGCAATCAACGCCTTGCCGTCGGCCTTGGTCGCCGGAACCATGGAAAAGATTGCCGGAACCACGGGGGCGGATGGATGCCCTCGCATGGATTCATTCGTATCGTCGATGTCGTGTGCATGCGCCAGAGTTCCGTTGGCCAGCGCCGCCATGCGTTCGGTTGTGGCAACGTCACTGCCCCAAATGGCCACATTGCCCGGCTCCGAGCGCGCAAGTTCCATGACAATCTTGCTGGGCGGCTCCGTGGCCCCCGCTATGGCCCCGCCGATGCAATCGGCGATCGCCTGCTTGGAACATTCGCGCGCATCCTCCGGCAGGGTTTCCCAGGACTGAGAAGCGACGAACTCGGAAAGAACTTTCGTGATCGGGGGAATGGTGGTTTTAAGCATGCGGGTTTTCCCTGGACGACATGACCGAGCGGCTCGATCTCGCAGATCGAGGACGGCGCTCAGTTTTTAATGGATGTGGAATGCGGCGCCGGAACCATGGACCTCCCGGCGCCGCGCAGGATCACTCGATCGCCTGGATCGCGTCGAACAGGCCAGCAGTCGACCAAACCTTGGTCTCCATATCGGCAACCACAGGCCCCATCTTTTCGATAAATGGCTTGGGGTTCACGCGAATGACCACGGCACCATCGTCGATCATCTTTTCAATGATTTCCTTCTGATCCTCGACGGCGAGTCTCGTGTAATATTCGCCAGCCTCAGTGCCTGCATCGAGCAGCGCCTGCTGATGCTCCGGAGACAGTTCCTGGAACTTCTTGTCGCCAATCACGATGGTGAAGCTGTCACTGAAGAAATCGACCATCGTCAGATAAGGCGCCACTTCCTGAAGCGATTGACCGTAGAAACCTGAAACGGTCGCACAGGCCACTTCGGCCACGCCCTGCTTGAGCGCAAGATAGGTCTCGCCCCAGGGCAGGCTAACGGTCTTCGCGCCCATCGCCTCAAAGGTCTTCACAAAGCCCTCCCATGGCGGAACGCGCACCTTGAGACCGGTGAAGTCGTCGGGGCTCATGATCGGCTTGGTAGAAATGACGGGCTTGCCAGGGCGGGCGCCATTGCGCAACACCATCCTGAAGCCCGCCTTGTCGAGCAGATCCTGCTCCATCTTCTTGTAAGGTTCGCTGTCCAGCACCTTCATGAAGTGATCTGTGTTCCGGAACACGAAGCCCACCGTGGTGATGTTCCAATCGTCGACATACTTGCCGAAATTGCCGGTCCCGCCGGCATACATGTCCTGCGCCCCCAGACGGATTGCCTCCAACTGGCTGGGAGCATCCCCCAACTGCCCGCCGGAGAAGATGCGGATCTTGACCTCGCCATTCGTCTTCTCCTCGACAAGTTTGGAGAAATACTCCTGAGCCTTCGTTTCGGAGTGTTGCGGATCGGTGATGTTGCCGAGGCGCAACGTCACGGTTTCCGCGCCGGCCACAGCGCTGGCGGCCAACAGCGCGGCTCCAGCGAATATCAGCTTTCTGAGAGAAATATGTGCCATGCAGTTCTCCTTGTTACCCTCTGCTCGCAGGCGTTCATTCGCCTACTATTATCTTTACTTATATTTAATATAAGGATTATATTCGATATAGTCAACCGGGAAGATTCCGGGAGCCAAGAGCGCGCATGAAAAGCTGGATGAATCTGAGGTCGCTGGAGATTTTCGTTACCTCGGTCGAAGAGGACAACATGTCCCGAGCCGCGGAGCGCCTTGGGCTGACGCAGTCCGCTGTCTCGCAGGCAATCGCCAATCTGGAGAAATCAATCGGCGCCCAGCTGATAGACCGCACGGTGCGGCCGGCGCGCCTGACATTGCTCGGCACCACCTTCTACAAGGGTGCCCTGGAGCTTCTAGGCCGCGCCAGAATCCTCGAGCAAAGTGTCGATCTCGACATGAACAAGCTGCTCCCGCTTCTGCGGATCGGCATGGTGGATTCCTTTGCTGCGACGGTCGGCCCGCATCTGGTTAAGGCGCTCGACACGATCGCCGCGCAATGGTCGGTTCTGTCTGGCATCAACGAAACCAGCGTTCGTGCCCTTCTGGAACGGCGGGTGGACTTCGTGATCACCTCCGACAACTCGCACAACCTGTTCGATCTGGCGGTTTTACCGATTTTCGAGGAGCCTTTTTTTATCGTGGCGCCCCCTTCCGACGAGATGGAACCGAAGACAGCGGAACAGCTATGCGAGGAAATGCCCCTCATCCGCTACTCACGCTCCTCCTTTTTTGGCAGGCAGGTGGACGACTATCTGCGTGAGCACGCGCTCAGCCCCCAGCACCGCTACGAACTCGACACCTCGGATGCGGTTCTCGGTATGGTGGGCGCTGGAATTGGATGGACCATTGCAACACCGCTCGTTATCCTAAAAAGTGTCCGCTCCGATACCGACCTTCGCATCTACCCGCTTGGCAGATCACCGATGACGCGCACACTATGGCTCATCGCGCAACGCACCGAGAACGCGGAACTGAGCCAGCGGATCGCCAAGGCCGCGCAGAGAGCCATATACACCGGCTTCCTGCCGAAGATCATCGACCTTGGTGGCCCATCCACCGTCGATGTACTGCGCATCGGAGGGGTGAGCGTGAACGAGTTCCGGTCGCATCTCCAAGGCACCGTAAAGTTAACCGACGGCATATGAAGTTCTGAGAAGATGTGCCATGTCTGATGTTGCTCGTGATCCACTCTACCGTCGCCATCGCTTTCCCGCCGAGGTCATTGCTCAGGCTGTATGGCTGTTGTCACTTGGCACTTAAATAGGCTCTTCCTCACTTTGTGTGATTCAACGGTAACATTCGGGCTCTCATCAGTTCTGGCCCGGCTCTGCCATACATGGCTCGCTTCAGTGTTTTTAGGCGATTGATCTGGCCTTCGGCCTGACCGTTGCTCCAAGGGAGCTCGATTGCGTTTTTCACGGCATCGATATCCCGCCGCAGAACACTGGCGAATCGCATGATTGCCGTAAGTTCGGTCTCGATGGCATCGTCGATCCACTTATCCAGCGCATCAGGGTTCCTGCTACGCAGAATTCCACTAAAGCGCATTGCCAAGCCACGCATCACGCGGAACGCTTCTGAGCCCTGCTTCAATGCATCGACCCGTCTTGCCTGGCGGTTTGTCAGCAGGCCGCGCGGCTTGATGCACAAAGCAGCGACGGCATCGGCAGAGATGACATGGCCAGTGTCAGGATCACGGACAGGCTCTGAAACCTTTACCTCGGGCAGCGTCACCTCGGAGCGGACGTTTTCGGCTTGTCGCCACACCTGCAAAAGTCGTTCCAGATTCGAACGGCTTCCAGTATAGCCCCGGTTCTTGAGGTCATGGAAAAGATGACGCCCAAGGCGATTTCCATCTTTCCAGGACTCAGCCAGGAACGCTTCGAAATACAAAGGGGATGTCGGATTCAATGCCGCTCGATTTCTGTCCCTGGGTGCGCTTGACGTTAGCCAGTTGGTGACGCTCCGACGCTCAAATCCAGTGCGTCTAACAATCTCACTGTAGGTGAGACCCTGCTGGCGTAGAGCATGCAGCATCTCGAATATTTCCTGGCGCGACTGCCGATGGGCAGGGCGCGCACGGCGGTGTTGAGCCGTGGTGCTGGCAATGGCGTCTTCCGCCAGTATCGGTCTGACGTTGGCATGGCCGCAAAGGCTCATCTGTTCCTTGATAGCCGCCCTGAGATTCTGAACCAGATGAAAGCGATCCGCCACCTGGCGGGCCTGCAGCGCGCCCTCTCGAGAAGCCTGGGCATAGAGACCGCAACGATCTCGACTGACGACCTCAATAGAGGGACGTGCTTGCAGCCATGCTTTCGCGCTCGCAACGCTGCGGTCGTCCAGAATATCAACGACTGCTCGACGCTCGAGATCGACCATGATCGTGCCGTATCGTGTGGAGCGACGCCAACTCCAATCATCGATGCCGACGACTTTCACGGCATCCTGGATTGAGACCGAAGCTCTTCGTTTGATCTGGCGAAGGATCGTGTCATCGCTGACAGGCATACCAAGGCGACCCATCAGATGTTCCGCGGGGCGGCCACCCATGCTGTAACCCACCAAGTCTACAATCGCGGCCATCCGAGCGGTACGCCGCGTGTAGGGTGCAGCGATATCAGGCAATCGGTCAGTGAAGGTTCGCCGCTGACATTCCCGGTGTCTGCATTGCCACCGGCTCAAGGTGAGCTGAACGTTCACCACTTGCCCCTGAACCGAAAGGTCTTGAAGAGTGCGCTTGCGCCAACCGTGCCGATGACGACTTCGCATACAGCAATCCGGACACGTTCCGACTGGCTTCGCGACCGCGGAAACGGCCCATTTGCCGTCGTTTTGGAGTGAGACGCCCAGAACATTGACCCCTGGGCCGGGTGACCATTTCGATTTCGTGCGCATCCACGCAGATAGCAAATGCGATGCCTACAATCTGTTAACCACACAAAGTGAGGAAGAACCCTTTAAAATGCAAATCAACAGCTGGGATACGGGACTGATCATGTCGTCTTTCCGTCTCGATCGCGCTGGCCGCATGATCGTCGGCGGCATTGGCGATCTCGAGGGCAAAGCCCAGCCGATCCATGCGGCCTGGGCACGCCGCAAGTTGCGGCGCACCTTTCCGGAACTGGGCGACCTGCCGTTCGAACACGCCTGGAGCGGCCGCATCGCGATGACACATGACCATATTCCGAAAATCGTCCGCTTCGGCCCTGATGCCTATGCCTGTTTCGGCTATTCGGGACGAGGAATAGGCCCTGCCACCGCCTTCGGGATGCAGGCAGCTATCGCTTTGCTGGAAGAAAACGAAGACGCTTTGCCTGTCGCTGCTGTGGACGACCATCAGGAGGTCTTTGTCTCCGCCAAGGAGGCCTTCTTTGCAACCGGCTCAGCATTGTCTCATGCCGTGAACCCGTTGCCCTTTCGCTAGGCGAGATCGAAATTCGGCACCCTCACCCGCCAGCCATTCGGATCGTTATCCTCGCCCTTCTGGACCCCCAGGAGCTTCCTGTAGAGCCATTCGGTGGTCGGCCCGCGCTCGCCATTGCGTATCACGATTTCATTGCCCTGATAGCCGATGACTCCGACCGGCGAGACGATAGCGGCCGTCCCGGTGCCCCAGACCTCATCAAGAGTGCCGGCGGCTTGGGCCTCGAAGAGATCATCGATGGCGATCGGCTCCTCGCTGACCGCTTCCCCGCTGTCGCGCAGGATCGACAGGATCGTGTCACGGGTAACCCCTGCCAGGATGGAATCCGAAAGCGGCGGGGTCCTCACCTTGCCTCCGATCTTGACGAAGATGTTCATCGAGCCGACTTCCTCAAGATAGCGGCGCTCGACGCCATCCAGCCATAGTATCTGTGAGTAGCCTTTTTCGGCCGCTGCACGGGTAGCATACATTGCAGCCGCATAGTTGCCGCCCGTCTTGGCCGAGCCGACGCCGCCACGTGCTGCCCGAACGAATTCGTCACTGGCCAGAATGCGCACGGGCGCGCTGCCCTGGGCGAAATAGTCGCCAACCGGCGAGAGGAACACGACCAGCAGGTATTCCCGGGCCGGACGCAAGCTGACGAAGCCTTCAGTCGCGACGATTGTCGGCCGGATGTAGAGCGCGCTGCCCGAATCGCTCGGAGCCCACCGGCGGTCGATGTCGCACAGGCGCTGCATCAGCGCGATCAGCATCTGCGGGTCGACCGGCGGGATACACATGCGTTCCGCCGAGCGGTTCAGCCTTGCGACATGCATGTCGGGACGGAACATGGCCAGGCTGCCATCGGGCTGCAAATGCGCCTTGAAGGCATCGAAGATCGACTGGCTGTACTGGAAGCCGGCGGCCGAAGGATGCAGCGAGATTTCTCCGAACGGAACGATGCGGGGTTCCGTCCAGCCTGTTCCCTCTGTGTAGCGCAGCGTGGCGATATGGTCGCTGAAATGATTGCCGAAGCCGTAGGGAGGCTGGGGAAGCGGGGCCAATTTCTGGGAACGGGTGATCTCGATCGACGCCGCCTTGCCAGCGTCAGCCTTGTCAATGTGGGTGTTCACTGAAGTCTGCTCCTGAAAGATTGTCCTGCCGCTGGCGGATCGGAAAAGTCCGAAGTGGAAATTTCAGCCATAGTGCGCCGCAACCAGTGCCGGAAGAGCCACACACGCCACAGGCCACCCCGAAATGCACGCGAGGGCGCTTACGTTAAGTGCGCGTCCGTTTCGTGAAGAGCCCACGGCGTCGATCCCGTCGGCTCTCAGATTTCGCTGGCCAGATGTCCCAGGCAATCACCCGCCTCGACGAGCGAAAAGGTGCGTACGCACATCGCAATTCCCCCGGTGCGGAAGAATATCTCCACCGGTGTCTGCCACGGGTTGTCGATGTCATGGATCAGCCCCGCGAGCGCGCCTGCCGCCACGGTATCGCCCAGCGCGAATTTCGGCTCGAAGAACCCGCGCCGGTCGGCGAAGGCGTAAAGGCCGGAATCGTCCATCGCCAGCCGGCGTATCGTCCCCTTGCGCGGTGAGTGCGTGCCATCGGCGGGCAGCACTCCCAGATGAGCCAATATACCACGCACACCTCTTTCGGCGGTGGCAAGGCCATCGATATTCACGCTCGAACCGCCGCCGAACTCCCCGGTCAGGAAGTCGACATTATTCTGATCGGCATAGTTTCCGATCACCCGGTCTTCGCCGCTCAATGCGCGCACGGAATCGAAATAGATGACGTTTTCGGCGCCGAACGCGGTCACCAGTTCCTCCAGCCGCGTCGCCTTCTGCGGGTCCGACCAGCGAGGCGCCAGCAGTGCCGGCAGATACTGCAGTGAACTGCCGCCTGCATGAAAATCGATCAGGCAGTCGGCGCGCGGCAGCAGTTCAGTCGTGACATAGTGGGCGATCATTTCCGTCGCCGTCCCGTCGCGGCGGCCGGGAAAGATGCGGTTGAGATTGATATCGTCGATCGGCGACACCCGTGTTCCGGCCACGAAAGCCGGCTGGTTGAGCATCGGCACGATGATGATGCGCCCGTGAACGCGGTCTATGTCGATTTCACGCGCGAGCCGCGACAGCGCGATCGGTCCCTCATATTCGTCGCCATGGACGCCGCCGGTCAGAAGCACGGTCGGGCCAGAGCCGTTGGCGGCGACTGCGATTGGGATCGGAATATGGCCATAGGCCGAACGGTGCACGGAATGAGGCAGGCGCAACCTGCCAAACTGAAGCCCCTTCCGGTCGAAATCGACATCGGCGGCTATCATCGTCTTCTGTGAACTCATCGGCTATTCCTCTTCATTCTGCAGTAGCTGCCGATGCTGTCTGGCCAAGGAACTGGCGTAGTTCAGGCGTCTTCGGGTTGCCGAAGACTTCTTCGGGGTGGCCCATCTCGTGGAGCCGGCCCTCATGCATGAAGACCACCCGTGAACACACGCTGCGCGCAAACGACATCTCGTGGGTAACCATGATGACGGTCATCCCCTCCTCGGCCAGGCGGCGGATGACCTGCAGCACCTCTTCGACAAGTTCGGGATCCAGCGCGGAGGTCACCTCGTCGCAAAGCAGCACGACGGGGTCCATGGCAAGGGCTCGCGCAATCGCGACGCGCTGCTGCTGACCGCCCGAAAGCTGATGTGGCCGGGAATCGGCGCGATGGCCAAGGCCGACCTTTTCCAGCCGCGCCAGCCCGACAGCGCGCGCCTCCGCGGCGCTCATATTCTTGACGACCCTGAGCGCAAGCGCGGTATTGTCGAGCGCTGTCAGATGCGGGAACAGGTTGAACTGCTGGAAGATCATCCCGACCTTCAGCCGCAGCTTCTGCAATTTCCGCTCATCCGCCTCCACCGGCTCCGCATCGACGTGGATCGTGCCGGAGTTCATCTGCTCAAGGCCATTGATGCAGCGCAGAAAAGTCGACTTGCCAGAGCCGCTCTTGCCGATCAGTGCGATAACTTCGCCGCGCTCGACATCCAGGCTTATGTCGCGAAGAACCTCGAGCCCGCCGAAACTCTTGCACAACCCCTCGATCTTAACGAGTGACATCGAAAACCGTCTCCATCTTGCGACTGACGAGGGATAGCGGATAGCACAGGCAAAAATACACGATCGCGACCAGCCCGTAGACAACGAACGGATCCAGCGTGACGTTTGACAGTATGTTGCCCGTCTTCATAAGTTCGGTGAAGCCGACGATGGACGCCAGCGCCGTACTCTTGACGATCTGCACCATGAAGCCTGCCGTCGGCGGCAGCGCCATGCGGACCGCCTGCGGCAAGACGACATAGCGCAGCGCCTGACCTCGCAGCATCGCCAGCGACAGCGCCGCCTCGGTCTGCCCCTTCTGCACCGCCAGCACGCTGCCACGCCAGATTTCCGCCAGATAGGCCGAAGACCAGAGGGTCAGCGCGATGCAGGCCGCCATCCAGGCAGGGACATCCTTGCCGAAGAGCGCGGGGCCGAAAAAGATCAGAAACAGTTGCATCAGCAACGGTGTTGCCTGCACGAGCCAGATAAACCCCAGAGCTGGCAATTTCACCCATTTGCGCTGCGAGATGGTACCAAGCATCAGCACCAGTCCCAGAATACCACCTAGGATAAACGCCGAAAGCGAAAGCAGGACCGTCCAGCGCGCGCCGAGCACGAGGGCGTAGATAATCTGCTGGAGCGTGAAATCCGTCATGGCACCTCTCCCGTAGCAAGAACCCAGCGGCCGATAAGGCGCAGCGCCAGACGCACGAGCGCGGCAAGAACGATATAAATCGCGGTAACCACGAAATAGATTTCAAACGCGCGGAACGTGCGCGACTGGATGAAATTGGCCGCAAAGGTAAGGTCCTGCACGGCGATCTGCGAAACGACCGCAGAACCCATCATGACAATGACGATCTGCGAAGAAAGCGTCGGCCACATCTTTTGCAGCGCTGGCATGAGCACCACCCGCCAGAAGGCCTGATTGCGCGTCATGCCCAGACTGGTGGCGGCCTCCCATTGGCCCTTGGCTGTCGCCTGCACACCCGCACGGACGATCTCGGTACCATACGCGCCCAGATTGATGGCCATGGCGACAATCGCCGCCGTCATCTCCGACATGCTGACACCAAGCTGAGGCAGGCCGAAGAAGATGAAGAAGAGCTGGATCAGGAAAGGCGTATTGCGAACAAACTCGACATAGGACGTTACGGCGATCCGCACCCAGGCAGGACAGAAGAGCCGCGCCCACACACACAGAATCGACACTGCAAGACCGAGCGCAGCCCCAACCGTGATAAGCAACAGGGTGATATAGACGCCGTGCCGGACGACGTCGCTGTAATCACTTAGGGCGCTGAAATCGAAGCTTTGTATCATGCTGTGGTACAAACTCCGGGGCGGCGCGGTGGCCGCCCTGTTTCAGGTTTACATCTTGTCCGGCACGCCGCGTCCCAGCCACTTTTGGGAAATTGCCTCAAGCGTTCCGTCAGCGATCATCTCGGCAATGATCTCATTGACCTTTTCGGCCAGGCGAGTTTCACCCTTCTTCACGCCGACATAGAGTGGCGAGGTGTTCAGCACGAACATCTCTTCAGGCATACGGCGCGGCGAACGGGCCTTGAGTGCACTGATGATGATGTCGCCAGTGGCAATGGCGTCGACCTGCCCGGACAGAAACGCCTGGGTGTTGCTGTTCTCGTCCTCATAGCGCTTGATCTCGGTCGTCTCGGGTGCGGCCTCGGTTATCAGCATGTCGGCAATGCCGCCGCGCAGTACGGAGACCGACTTTCCGGCCAGGTCGTCCGCCCCAGCAATGCCGGAGTCCTTTTCAGCGAACACTGAATTGTTCAGGACACCGTAAGCGTCGGCGAAGTCGATCACTGCTTCCCGTTCAGGCGACTTGCCGAGAACAGAAATGATGAGATCGACCTTGTCGGTTTGAAGCGAAGGAATACGGTTCGAGCCGATGACGGGAACGAGGTCGATCTCAACTCCCAGTTTCTCGGCGACATGGTTGGCCACATCGACATCATAGCCCGCCGGTTTCATGTCGATGCCCATCGCACCATAGGGCGGGAAATCCTCGGGAACGGCGATGCGCACCGTCCCGCGCTGGCTGATATCGTCGAGGACATCGGCCGATGCGCCGAAAGCTCCCATCGCGACGACGGAAAGCGCGATAATCGTCTTCTTGATCACACTGCGGGGCATTGCGTGCTCCTTTTCCAGGCTTGCTGACTGTGTTCGGGGATACTCCGCCATTCTGGTCGGCGGATTAGCTTCGGCGGGGCGGACAAATCCACCTTCAGCTTAGAACGAGGGTCGGCGTGCGGGAAAGCGCGGCTTGAACTCTGCGGACCTGCCCGGCTGCTGCACGGCACATCCATGAAATCCGTGGCGCAATCATGATACGATCTTCATTCAGCCGGCACAGGAAGGCTGGTTACGGTCCCCCGTCGTCCTCATCCAGGACAGGCAAGGTCGAGCCGGTGCGTTTCAACCGGTGCGCAAGCGGACTCAGGCTGCGATAGACCTCCCCCGCCTGCGGATGCCATGCCGCTACCGCATCGGCCTGGCGCTCGACGACAGACCAGTCCCCCCGCGCCGCCGGCCCGGTCAGCGCCGCCGCCGGACCCAGCTTGGTCACGTTGCTTGCAGTCGAGGCAAGGAGCGAGGCATTCAGGGCCAGTGAAATTTCGTCCGGCACCCCGGCCTCCGCCCATGCCTCGCGGGCGATTGCCTGGAGAACCACGGCAAGGTTGTTCGAGAACACGGCCGCTGCGTGATAAAGCGCCTTGCCGCCGGGCCTGATCGTGAACGGCCGCGCACCTGCCCGCTCCAGGATCGGCGCGACGCAGCCAATTGCATCGTCGTCGCCTTCCATCCCGCAATAGGTGCCGGCAAAGGCATCGACGGATGTCTGCGGGTCGGCAAAGGTCATGACCGGATGGACGCTTGCCAAGCTCCACCCCAGTTCAGACAGCGGCGCCATTTCCCTTGCTGGCAGAAAGCCGCTGCAATGGATGGCCGTGCCGGGGCCGGCTGGTCGACTTGCAGCCAGATCGCGCGACACGTCCGCGATCAGAGAATCCGGGACGGTGATAAACCAGATGTCAGCCGGGCGCATGGCGGCCAGCGTGTTCACCGGGCAACCTGCCCCGATGAAGGAAACGGCCTTGGCAAGACGGGTTTCGTCGCGGCCGTAAATATCCTGAATGTCGACGGCGCCGGAGCCGGCAAAACGGCGAAATAGCGTCATGCCGACGCTACCCGCGCCGACAAGGTTCAGTTTCGGCTTTCCCGTGTCTTGCTGCGGCATAAGGCTTTGCACGTATGCTCCATCGTCGGCCAATCCGGCTCACTGCTCCCGGTTAAGGTCGCGGTAGCGGTTCGGTGTCGTTCCGTAGCTCTGCTTCATCAGCGTCGTCAGGTGGCTCTGGCTGGAAAACCCGGAATCGCGGGCGATTTCACCGATGCCATTGCTGGAAGACGACAGCAACTTGCAGGCATGTTCCAGGCGTCGCTTCATCAGCCATTTATGCGGTGTCGTGCCCAGTTCACGAAAGAAGCTGCGAGAGAAATGCCTCACACTCAGATCCGCCGCGCTCGCCAGATCGGTAATGCCGATCTTCTCCTGAAGATTGGCCTCGATGAATTCCTCGACGCGCTTCAGCCGCCAGAGCGGCAGATAGACCTGATCGGCAAGATGGCGCTGGTCGTCCAGTTGGGACAGCAGGTGCCACAAAAGGGTTGGCATGAGATTTCCTCCAACCCTTCGTTCCATCGCGTCCTTCGAGGCCAGCGCGTTCCAAAGCCGGATCATCGCGGTGTGTACAAAGGAATCGACCAGAATCGTACCGGCAAATCCTTCGAATGTGTCACGTATGCGAGTGGCGGAATCGGTTTTTAGCGTACTTTGCATCGTGGTGTCGGGAACGGTCAGGATCAGAACCCTGCGCGCTGCGTCGACGTCCCATTCACTCTCCACGCCGGAGGGGATGATGATGGTTTCGCCACTGCTGGCCTCCCGAGCGAAGTCGCGGCCCTCAAGCCGCCAGCGCCAGACATAGTCTCGGTCTGATGTCAGCGGAATCGCGATGATCGTTTCGCCGACTGCAGGATCGCAAAACGAATGGGGCAACTGGTCGACCATTATCATGGCGAAACGATTGCACCCCTCGGAGTGCCGGTGTTCCTGCTGAAAGCTGGAATAGCCGGATCTCTGATAAAATTCCGCGTAGTTGCGCCAGTGCCGATCCTCCATCGGAGCCTTCTCGTCTAGAAAAACAACAGGGACAGGACGATAGCATGTGCGCCCATGAGCGCAATCATACCTGTCGCCCTCGCTGTTGAGGCTTGGCTTGTTCTGCTTGGCAGTGGCCTGCGAGCATGGCTTGCTACCTTGCAAGCTGCTCGATCAGTCGCCCTGCCTCCAGCAGAACCTCGTCATCTCCATTGCGAGTGACGAGCTGAATTCCCAGGGTTTTGTGCAAACTTCTCGCGCTCGCCGGCATCGAGAGCACCGGGAGGTCGAGATAATTGAACCCTCCAGTGTAGGCAGCCACATGCGCGTTCTTCTTGAAGACATCTGCAATGCCGGGCCCCGCATATTCCTTTCGGGCAGGCGCTCGGGCAGGCGAGACGGGAAGCAGCAGTACGTCGATGCCAGCGAGCGTACTTTCTTCGAACCGAGCGCGCCGCGCCGCACGTTCGGCCATTGCGGCCAGATATAGGGGCGCGGGAAACGCAAGGCCCTGCAGCAGGCGTTCGCGAACCTGCGACCCCATCAACTCGCCATGGCGCACAAGATTATGCATATGCGCGCTCGCTGCCTCCGCGAGGAAGACCGTGCCAGACAGGAGGTTGGTTTCCGCGAAGCCCGGCCAGCGCACCTCACGAACCGGATAAGCCGCGCTTTCCAGACGCTTGGCTACATCATGCAGTGCGCCCACGACTTCTGCATCGGGCTCGACCGGCAGGCTGTCCGTCGTCAGCATTCCGAACCGAAGCGCACCCTCCCGCCTCGATCGGACCGTTCCACCTGTCAGAGCCTCGAAAAGAAGCTTACAGTCAGCAACGGAACGGGCAAACGGTCCTACCGTATCGAGTGTTTTCGAAACTGGCAGAACCCCGCTCGCTGCTATGCGATCGCTGCTGGGCTTGAGAGCAACCACGCCGCAGAACGCTGCGGGTATGCGATTGGAACCGCCCGTATCCGTCCCCAGTGAGCCGAACACCAGACGCGCACCGACTGCTGCCGCGCTTCCACTGGATGACCCGCCGCTGATCAATAGCGGGTCCTGCGGATTGTGGATCGCCCCGTCGACCGAACTCCATCCTGAAGGCCCCATGGCGAATTCGGACATGTGCAGCGCACCCATGTCGACAGCCCCGGCTTCCTGCAGCCGCGCCAGTGGAGCGGCCAACATTTCCCCTCGGCGATGAAACTGCGCGTGTGCGCCGAAAGTCGCCGTTTCTCCGGGTACGGAAAACAGGTCCTTGCGCGCCAGCGGCACGCCGCAAAGTGGAAGAGCCTGCCGCGCTTCTTTGTCCATGGCGTCCACGGACCGAGCCGCCAGAATAGCCTCGTCGCCGCGAACCCGTAGAAAGGGGTTCGCTCCGGACGCCACGGAACCGATACGCGCCAGTGACGCGCCAACCAGTTCCGTCGCCGAAACCTCTCCACTCCGTATCAGCCGCGCAGCCTCGGCAAGCGACCCATCCAGAACGTCATCCATCGGGTTCATCACCAGCTCCGGTCGAGAATCCGTCCAGGAGTGCCGGTTCCATTGCGAAGATGTCCAACATCTTGCTGACGGTCGCGGTCAGTGCGCGGTCGATGCGCACTGCCGTCTCCGCTTCAACGTCGATGCCGTAGATCTCGCCCAGAACGCGACCGGACAGAGGCACGTCTTTCAAAGTTCACGCTCCAGTACGGCTTCGAAATTGGTCACGGGCGGAAACGCCTCGCGATCGATGACGATATCGAGCACGCAGGGACGGTCGGACGCAATGCCTGCGGCAAGTGCCTCGATCAACTGTTCACGCGTTTCGATCCGCCGTCCATCGGCACCCAGGGCGCGCGCGGCAGCCGCATAATCGACCTCGGTGAAATCGTTCGCTTCAGGCACGACATTCCCATTCCAGCGATATTTCTGTTCGTGATACTCGAAAGCGAGCGCACTGTTGTTGAGAACCAGCACCAGCACCGGCAGCTTGTAGCGCACGGCAGTCTCGATATCGGCAAGGTGGTAGCCCACGCCGCCGTCGCCGATGACGCAGACGACCTTTTCCTTGCGCGCCATCTGGACGCCCAGCGACGCGGGCAAGGCCCAGCCGAGAGATCCCACTGCACGGAAGAAACCATCGTAGCGATCAACCGGGAACACCACCCCGGTCCAGGCCGCCATGTAGCCCGTATCTGCCACAAGCGAGATTTCGCTCGCATAGCTGCGAAGCTCCGCCAGCACCGTAAACGGCGTCAGCGTCGGCGCCACCGCATCGGCCTCGATCCTCGCTTCAAGGCGTTCACTCCAGGTTTTGGCCATTGCGCGACACACGCCCAGCCATTCCGCCCAGCCCGGTTCGGGCGTGATCGCCTGCGTCAGGGCGTCGAGCGCTGCGCCGGCGTCGGCGTGGATGCGAACCGCCGGCCAGTAGGGATTGGCGAAGGCGGAGGCGTTGGTGTCGATCTGGATGATCGTCGCCTTGGGCGACGGATTTGTGTAGCCGTTTGTGGCCAGTCCGCCGAGGCGCGATCCAACAGCCAGCACGCAATCGGCCTGCGCAAGCAGCTTGTTCGCCTCGACAGACGAGTAGCGTCCCACCACACCGCAGAAATTCACATGCCCGGAAAGGACAGACGGCTTGCCACCCATCGTCACGACGATAGGGATCCCGGCTCGTTCGGCGAATGCTGCCAGTGACGCGCCCGCATCGGCAAACCGCACGCCTTCGCCGACGAGGATCATCGGTTTCGTTGCCTTTTTCAGGCTGGCCAGCGCCGCGTCGATAGCATTCTCATCGAGGGCCGGCGCCCGCTCGACGATGGTCAGCGGGTCGTCACCGCGCGATCCACGCTCGATACTGCGGCCAAAGAAATCCTTCGGAACATCGAGATGGGTCGGCCCCTGGTCGCCGGTCAGCGCCATCTGCATCGCATGACGAAGCAGGCGCGGCGCATCCTGCGCAGTACCAGCCGCCCCGTTCCACTTGGTTACTGCGGCAAACATGCTGAACTGGTCGAGCGCCTGATACTCGTTGGCGAAAACCGCGTTTGTAGCGGTAGCGCCGGTCAGGGCCATGACGGGCGACTGAGCCCACAACGCGTCGGCGAGCGAGGCGGCCACGTTTGCCGCACCCGGCCCAGCCTGGCCGTAGGTCACCCCGATCTTGCGGCTGGCGCGTGCGTAGCCGTCAGCCATGTAGACGGAGCTGGCCTCGCTGCGGCCGACAACCATGCGAATGCCATGGTCGCGCAGCGCGATCCACATCGGCTGGTCGCCGCCCGTGAGCATGAAGAAATTCTCCACCTCGGCAGCCCGCAGCGTGCGAGCGAGTTCCTCGGCGAGGATGGTGTTGGAAGATTCTGTCATTTGAGGTACCCGATCTTGTACTGAGAATCGTTGAAGGAATGCGGAAAGTGGATGAGCAGGCTCTAGCGGCAGTCGAAATCCGGGCGATCAACTCGATCAACCACATCTCGGAATCCGACAGGGGAGCGGTGGTGGTCGCGAGTTCTCATGGCGGCCTCTACAGTGCCTACAAGGCCGTCACAGCCGGCGTGCGCGCAGTCATCCTCAGCGACGCCGGCGGCGGTCTCGAAGATGCTGGAATCGCCTCGCTCGAATTTTGCGGCAGCTACGGCATTCCCGCGGCCGTCGTGTCGCACATGAGCGCACGCATCGGTGATGTCGCCGACATGCGGGCGCGCGGCATCATCAGCAAAGCCAACGCCGCCGCCGGTGCGCTTGGCATCGTTGCCGGCATGACATGTTCGCAGGCGATCTCCCTGTTCGCCGCCGCGCCCCCCACCGCACCGGCCACGCCCGGCGAGGTCGCCGAAACGCGCCACGAGGAACTGCTGGTCGAAGGCACGGCGCCGGTGATCTGCATCGACTCCGCCTCGCTCATCCGCGACGAGGATGCAGGCCGCATCGTGATCACCGGTTCGCATGGCGGGCTGATCGGCGGCGATCCGGCCAAGGCCATCAACGTCGCCTGCGCCTTCGCGGCGTTCAACGATGCCGGGGTCGGGATCGACGAGGCGGGAACAGGCCGCCTGAAGCCGCTCGACGAGCGCGGCATCGCAGCGGTCACTGTCGGTCATATGAGCGCCCGCATAGGCGACGGACGCTCCACGCTGCGCCAGGGCATCATCACCCACGCGAATGCCGCCGCGATTGCGATGGGCGCGCGTCCCGGCGTGGCGCTGAGCGAGATGCTGAGCGCGTGGCTTGTGGCAAACAGAAACTGACATCGTCACTTCATCGTCTGGGGAAGCCACAATGCGATCTGCGGGAACGCGTAGAGGGCAATGAGGAACAGCAGCATAACGATGACATAAGGGAATGAGCCGCTGATGATTGTCGCCAGCGGCGTCTTCTGCGTCACCGACTGGATGGCGACCAGATTCAATCCCATGGGGGGCGTCAGCGCCGCGATCTCGATGAAGATCACCAGGACAACCCCGAACCAGACGGGATCGAAGCCCAGCGCAACGATCGCAGGATAGAGGATCGGAACCGTCAGCAGCATCATGGCAACGCCTTCGATGAACATGCCGAGCACGATGTAGATGACGGTGATGAGAAGGAAGAAGGTCAGCGGGGACAGCCCGGCATCGACCACCGCGTTGCTGACGCCACGCGCGATCCCGGCATCAACGATGGCAAAGGCGAGGATCGATCCGGTAACGATGATGTAGAAGATGATGGTCGTCATCTGCGCGGCGCGCAGCAGCGCCGCCTTGATGTTTTTCCATCTGAGCTCGCGATAGCCCACCCCGATCAGCAATGCGAGCAGCGTTCCAAAAGCGCCCGCTTCCGTCGGCGTGACGAGGCCGAAATAGAGGCTGCCGATGGTTGCGAGAACGAGCGCCATCAACGGCACGCAGTCGACCAGGGCCTGCCGGACCGCCGCCGCGTCGGGCCGTTCGGCCGGCACGGCGGGCACGTGGTCCGGATGGAGCCTCGTATAGATGAACACCCAGATGCAGAACAGCAGGATCAGGATCAGCCCCGGCACGAGGCCGGCGATGAAAAGATCGATCACCGATTCCTGGACGGTCACCGCATAGATGATCATGGGGATGCTTGGCGGGATGAGGATGCCAAGTGTGCCGCCGGCAGCAAGGGAGCCGGTCGTGAGTTTTGGGTTGTAGCCGCGCCGGTCTAGCTCCGGAACCGCGACCTGGCCCATGGTCAGCGCCGCGGCTACCGACGATCCGCAGATCGCCGAGAACATTCCACATCCGAGGATGTTGGCATAGGCAAGCCCGCCTTTTGCGCGCGACAGCAGGGTCGATAGCCCTTGATAGAACCTGCGCGACAGGCCTGTCTGGAGGATCACCTCCCCCATCAGGATGAACATCGGTATCGCCACGAGAATGAACGAGTTGCCGCTGTTCCACAGAATATCGCCGACCGTCGGCAACAACGCCGTGCCGTGATTGATGAAAATGCCGGTCAGGCCGGTAATGCCGAGCGCGACGCCTATCGGACAGCCAATGGCGATCAGTCCGAAAAGCATGGCCAGATAGAGGGCGAGCATCGCCTCCCAGGACATGGTTGTTCTCCGTATTGGTGCCGGTCAGGCGCGCGGTCTGCGCGCGCGCAACAGCAGCGCAAAGGCAGCGATGGAGGCGAGTACGAGGCCGGCCACCACGATTGATTGGGGATAGGCCAGGATCGTCTTGGAATACTGGATCGAGCGCGACTGGAACCGAATGCTCATCATCAGTGTCAGCGTCGCAGCATACAGCAGCATCAGGTTCAGCCCCAGCAGGAGCAACGCCTTGATGAAGCGCATGAGCGAGCCGTTCATCAGCGAACCCCAGCGACCCGTCAGGTCGATTGTGATCAGCTTTTCCGAATGGATCGCCTGGTTCATCCCGAGAAAGACAAGCGCCGCGAACATGTAGCCGGCGTATTCGTCGGCCAGGAGGGTCGAGCTGCGTAGTATGTAGCGCGTTGCCACCTCGACATTGATCAGGGCGAACATGCCAAGCAGCAAGGTCGCCGAGATCGCTGACGATATCCTTCCGATCAACCCTACCCAGCGGTCCAGAGGACCGCCGGGCATCGCTGTGGACCCGTCTACTGACATGCCTTGCTCACGCGCTCCAGCAGGTCGGCGGCAACCGGTCCGTTGGCGCTGGCCCACTTTTCCCACATGGGCGAGAGGGTCTCCTTTACCTGAGCAAGATCCTCGGGCGTGGCCTCAGTAATCTCCACCCCATTGTCCATCATGTTCTTGAGAGCGGCATTGTTCGCTTCCTGCGAAGCAGCAAAATAGCGCGGCGCCCATTCCTGCGACTTGTCCTCGACCAGCTTCCGAAGGTCTTCGGGAAGGTCCTCCAAAGCTTGTGCGTTCACCAGCGTGATCTGGTGCGCCATCGTGAAGTTGAGCATGAAGCCGTTCTTGACGATGTCGTAGGCCTTCCAGTCATTTGCCGACAGAGCCGACGTGATCGCTCCATCAACCACACCACGCTGCAATGCCGGAACGACTTCCGACGGGTCGAGCGACGTGGGGCTTCCTCCGAGAATCTGCAGCATCTCGACCTGCAGCGGGTTCCAAGTGCGGATCTTCTTGCCGGACAGATCCGCGATGGTGCTGATCTTCTCAGCCGACCAGATGTTCTGGCCCGGAATCGGCCAGTTCATCACGACCCGCACACCGAACTTGTCGTTGAGCACCGTGTCCGGAATGTCCCCCATCGCCTCGGCCGCCGCAGCGAAGCCATCATAGGTCGTGCACAGGAACGGCACCGAGAACACGTCGATTTCCGGCGCATCGCCGGCTGCCAACCCCGCGCCCACCTGTCCCATCTGGATCTGGTTGGTCGCAACAGCCTTTATGACGTCGCCGGCCTTGTAAGGCAGTTCGCCCGCCGCGAAGTGCGTGATTTCAAGACGACTACCGCTTGCTGCGGTGATGTCGTCGGCAAATTCCTTGTTCATCTTGGCATGGAAGTCGGTCGGCGCGACATAGGTAAAGAAGCGCCAGTTATACTCCGCGGCAAATGCGGCATGGCTGACGCCGAGTCCCAGCGAAAGAGTCGTTGCAAGCAGGAGCGTTTTTTTCATTGTGGGTTCCCTTCTGAAAACAGTACTTCCGTTTCGACAGCGAGATGCCTGATCTCTCCGCCGATGATTTTTGGAAAGTTGAGAAAGTCTGCGCGCGACTGCTGACGCACGGGCGCGTTCAGCGCGGCATTCAGAGCTTCGATTGAATCGAAAACCAACTCGGCAAGGACAAGAATTTGATCCTTGTTGACTGCAACCGGATCGTCCCAGGAGACAGGGTGATGCAACTTGCACGCCCGGATACCGGGATATTCGCGCATGATTGCGGCGTGCTGCGTCCGATAGTGATTGAAGAAGCGATCCGCGTCCTCCGGCTCGCCCACGTATCGGATCATGTAAGAAACAGTCACCAAACCCTCCCATTGTCGTTGACTGGCCGTTGCCGGTACCAACGACAATAAAATTCCGAATTGATAAGTCAACAATAACGATTTATCATGATACGATCACTATTAGTTATCGATACGGATCGGGCATGAGTGACGAGAACCACGATGAGCGGGAAACAAACCTGCTTCATCACCGGATGAAACCCCAGCATCTCGCGACACTGGTGAGCATCGGGCGGCACCGCAATGCCCATCGTACTGCCCGCGAAATGGCGCTGAGCCAGCCGGCGATCAGCAAGATCATCCGGGAGGTTGAGCAACTGTTCGGGACAGTCCTCTTCGACCGCAGTCGGGCCGGGATGATTCCGAACCGGGTGGGTGAAGCTCTGATTTCCCGCGCAAATGCCCTGCTGAATGACATCGACCGGACGAAGGATGAGATCGAGGCGATCGCCGCGGGGCATATCGGGAGTCTTCGGCTCGGCGTCATCGCCTTCATCGCGCCGAACATGATCACACGGACGCTTAACCGGCTGAACGAAGAAAATGTTTCGCTTGCGGCCGAGATTCACGAAGGCACCACACAGCCCCTCGTCGCGCAACTCATGGCCAAGGAACTCGACTGTGTGATCGGCCGCTACTCATTCGAAAACGAGGCTGAACTCGACCAGAAGCTTCTGACGCAGCAGCGCTTCGCAGCCGTTGTCAGTCACTCGCATCCCGCCTTGCCGGAAAAGCCTCTGACACTTGCAGACACCATCGACCTGCCTTGGGTGGTGACGCCACCGCGCACATCCGCCCGACAGGCTCTGACCGATATGTTCATGCGCGCGGGCCTGCGGGCACCCGATGTGCGCGTGGAAACAGCGTCGATGGAAGTGATGAAGGCGGTCATGGCCGACTGCGGCATGATCGGCCTGCTGCCCCTCGACATAGCCACCAAATATGCGGCGGAGGGCCAGTTGATCATTCTGGATTTCAAAGTTGACTTTCCGCCCGCCCCGCTGATGCTTATTCGCAGGCGCAACGAACCTCGCCTGCCATCGGTGGAACGCTTCTGTGAGATTCTGATGGAAGTCGCCCCTACAACGGAACCGTTCTAGGTTTCTTGGTAGCGGCCGTGACGATCCCTTCCCTATAGTAGGAAATCGTCGTTCTTGTACCGCTCGCCAATCTCATTGAGCGCCGTGATGAAGTGGTCGACGTAGCGGTCTTGGATAGCGCCGTCCCAGACGATGAGGGTCAGATCGAATTTCGTGTCCGTATCGAATTTTCGCACAATTCCTCCACGGGAACGATGCACATGCGCTGCAAACGACTCGACGATCGCGATACCGCACCCATTCGCAACCAGCGCCCATGTCGTCTTGCTGAGATGAACGCGCATCCGCACGATCGGCGGCGGACTTACACCTGAAAGCGCCCTGTCGAGCATGACGCCCGACATGGCCGTTTCGGCATAGCCGATTATGGCCCGCCCTGCGAGGTCGGCCGGCCGGATGATATCTTTCTCGACCAGGGGATCGTCGTGGGGGAGGAGACAGTAATAGGGGAAACTCTCGCGCCACATGACGCGTACGCCAACCGTCGGCTGACGCAGTGAGACGATCCCGAGCGCGAAGGAGCCGCCATGTACCCGTGGTATGATGTGCGAGCTGTGCGCGGACTGAAGCTCGATATTGGCGGCAGGAAACTCGCTGCTCAGTTCGGCCACCACTTCGGGCAGCATCGTGGTCGCCACCACCGGCATTGCCGCGAGAGTGATCGAATCCATCTCTCCGCTGGCGATGCGGGGAACCTGGGCCTCGATCTCGCGAAGGCCTATGAATGCGCGATCGACCTCGGCCAGTAGCCCGAAAGCCTCTTTCGTCGGTGTGGCGCGGTTGCCTGTCCGCCGAAAAAGCGTCAGCCCGGTCTGCAATTCGAGATCGCTGATATGACGGGAGACGGCCGGCTGTGAAATGCGCAGATGCTGCGCGGCCCCCACGAGCGAGCCGTACAGCATCACCTCACGAAAAACCTCCAGCGACCGTTGGCTCAGCATAACATTTTCGGATGCAAACGTCAGACATTGATATTTGACTGATACTAGCGCGTTTGACTAGCCTTTATCCACTGCCGCTTCCCGAGATTTGCCGACCATCGGGAAACCGGCATCCGGCCGAAAAGTGCCGCACCAAAAATAGCAATAAACAAGCACCAGAGGGACTGAAGATGAATCGAACAGGGATTTACGTCCTGCCGCTCGTCGCGGCGTTGGGCGTCTCAACCGCAATGCCGGCGTTTGCGCAGGGCGTGTTGAAATACGGCATGGCTTCGCAGGACCTTGGTACGATGGACCCGCACCGCGCCACCAGCACACCGGACAAGCCGATCTCGGGCTGGGTGTTCAATGGACTTGTCCGCTTCAAGCCCGGCTCCGACGACATCGGTTCACTCGAACCGGATCTCGCCGAAAGCTGGGAGAGCAACGACGACGGTACGGAGTGGACCTTCAAGCTACGCGCCGGCGTCACGTTCCATCATGGCTATGGCGAAGTGACAGCGGAGGATGTCGTGTTTTCGCTCAATCGGAGTGCAGATCCCGACACCTCGGCATTCTCTTCCGATTACGCGGCAATCGACAAGATTGAAGCCATCGACCCTCTGACCGTCAAGATCACGCTTAAGCAGCCGATCCCGTCGCTGCTCGGACTGGTTGCCAACTACCATGGTGGCAACATTGTTTCGAAGAAGGCTGCGGAGGAGCGTGGTGCTGACTTCGCGACGCAGCCGGTGGGGACCGGTCCGTTCATGGTCGAAAATTACGTCCCCCAGGAGCGGGTGACCTTTGTCGCAAACCCCGACTATTTCCGCGGCACACCGAAGCTCGACGGCATCGAATACCGCTACATTCCCTCCGATTCCGCCCGCGACCTCGCACTGAGAGCCGGCGAACTCGATGTCTCCTACGGTCGCCAGGATCAGGAATGGATAGACTCGGTCGGTCGCACGGATGGCCTGACGGTCGATATCATGCGTCCTGCCGAGCTGCAGCAGTTTCACCTGAACACGAAGTCGGCGCCGCTGGACAATATCGAGGTGCGACGTGCCGTGGCCACGGCGCTGAACCGTCCGGAATACATCCAGTTCATCGGCGAGAGCCTCGCACAGCCGGCGGGCTCGGTTATTCCGGCTGGCAATCTCGGGTGGGACGGATCGACGCCCATCTACGGCGAAGGCGATGCCGAGGCCGCACGCAAGATGCTTGCGGATGCAGGCTTTGCGGACGGCATCAGCCTCAAGATGGTGCAGACGTCACTGCCCAACATGCTCAGCGTCGCGCAGGTGGCGCAGGCACAGCTCGCGCTTGCGGGCATAGACCTCCAGCTTGAGGTTGTGGACCATCAGACCTTCCATGCGGAGATCCGCGAGGACCGCAGCCAGGTCGTCTATTATTCGGCGGCTCGCTTCCCGGTTGCGGATGTGTTCCTGACCCAGTTCTTCCACTCCGCGTCGATCGTGGGAACGCCGACGGCGTCGATCAACTTCTCGCATTGCGACGTGGCGGATGACGAAATCGTCAGGGCACGGTCGGAAACCGATCCGGAGGTGCAGAGGCAACTCTGGACCAGCGCGCAGAAGAAGATCATCGAGCACATCTGCGCCGTGCCGCTCTACGAGCAGTTGATCGCTTATGCGCGGCGCGACAATGTCGAATGGGGCTACGACCTCCAGGCCGGTATGCATCTCGGCCCCATCGTTACCGAGTTGACCGAGCTGCGATAGCTAGACGGAAGGCAGTCCGATGTTGCGCTTCGCGGGACAGCCTCTGCTAACCCTGATACCGACGCTGCTCGCGGTTTTGACGCTTGCATTCGTGCTCGTGCGCATTGTCCCCGGCGACCCGGCGCTGATCATCCTCGGTGATCAGGCCACGCCGGAGGCGATCGCGCGGTTTCACGAGAGAACCGGTCTCGACCAGCCGATCTGGCATCAATACTTCGCGTTCCTTTCCCAACTCGCGCAGGGAGATCTGGGCGTTTCGATGATATCGAACCGCCCGGTTCTGAGTGCGGTGCTCGAAGTCCTTCCCTACACGCTGGAACTGTCGCTGGCGGGTGTGTTCGTCGGAGTGGTGCTGGGTGTCCCGCTGGGCGTCGTCGCCGCACGGTCGAACGGCGGGCCGCTCGACTGGATCGTGCGTATCTTCACGCTCGGCGGCCTGTCATTTCCAGCCTTCGTTTCAGCGGTTCTGATGCTTCTGGTCTTCTCGGTCTGGCTCGGCTGGTTCCCGGTCATATCGTCCGGAAAGCCGATAACCGATCCATGGGGTCGCTTCATGTCGCTGGCGCTGCCTGCGCTGAATCTGGGTTTGGTGATGATGGCCTATGTGGCCCGCGTGACGCGCGGCGGAATGATGAATGTGCTTCGTTCGGATTATATCCGCACGGCGCGTGCCAAGGGGGTGCCGGCCCGCCGGATCGTCTGGAAACACGCCTTGCGCAACGTCCTGCTGGCCGTGGTGACGTTCACCGGCCTCTACTTCAGCGTGCTCATAGGCAACTCGGTACTGACCGAGATCGTCTTCAACCGCCCCGGCCTGGGCAAACTGGTGATCGGCGCGCTTGAGCGGCGGGATTACACCCTGCTTCAGGGACTTGTGGTCGCCTATGCCGTGCTGGTGGTCCTGGTCAACGCGCTGACCGACCTGTGTTACCGGTTCGTCGATCCGAGGGTGAAAACCTGATGTCGGAAGCTCTCACAATCGACCGCCGCGTCCGCAGGCTGCCTCCCGGCCGCGTCGCCATCATCGCAGGCGCCGCGATCATGGCTATCGTCGCCGCCGCGGCCATACTTGCACCGCTTGTGGCCCCGCATGATCCTTACGCGCAGTCGATGCTGGCGCGGTTCCGGCCCATGTCCGCGGAATACTGGTTGGGGACCGATCAGTTCGGGCGCGATACGTTTTCCCGCATCCTTTACGGCCTGCAGATAACATTGTGGACCGCGTTCGCGTCCACCGCGCTTGCGATGCTCTGCGGAACTTCCATCGGTATCCTGTCTGGCTATTACGGCGGGCGGGTCGATCGCTGGCTGTCAGCCGCCAACGACCTGCTGATGAGCTTTCCGCAAATGGTGGCAGGCATCATTATCGTCGCACTTCTCGGGCCGGGCATCACGAACCTTATCATCGCCATAGCGATAACGGCGTTTCCGGCCTTCTACCGTATGGCAAGATCGGCTGCCCTCGCCTTGCGCGAGCGCGACTATATCGATGCCTGCCGCGTGCTCGGCTACAGCGACATGCGCATCATCTCGCGCCACCTTCTTCCCGAGACGCTTGACGACATCATCATCGTGGCGACGCTCTGGCTGGCGACCGCGGTGCGGACCGAAAGCTCTCTGGCCTTCATCGGGCTAGGCGCCCCGCCGCCGGCGGCCACGCTGGGTGGGCTCGTGCGGGAGGGGTTCGATAATCTTCTCGACTATCCCGGCCTCGCCATCTGGCCGTCGCTGGCGATCCTCGTGGTGATGATCGGCCTCAACCTCATGGGCGACGGACTGCGTGACGCCAACGATCCGAGGGCCTCTGCATGAGTGTCCTGAGTGTAGACAATCTGCGCACGTCGCTGGTGATCGGCGGGGTCGAATACCATGCGCTTCGCGAGATATCGCTGAGTGTCGCCGAAGGCGAGACCCTTGCAGTCGTCGGCGAAAGCGGTTGCGGCAAGAGCATGTTGGCCATGTCGGTTATGGGGCTTCTTCCCTCCGTGGCGGCCATCACCATGGGGCACGTCACGCTGGATGCCGTCCAGATCGAAGCGGCGTCGGAGAGCGTGATGGAGCACATCCGCGGCGCCAAGATCGGGATGGTCTTTCAGGAACCCATGACGGCTCTGAACCCGGTCCTCACGGTTGGCGAGCAGATTGCGGAGCCGTTGCGCGATCATCTCGGACTTTCGAAACGCGAGGCGCGCAAGGCTGCCGTCGCGCTGATGGAGAAAGTCCGGATACCTGCGGCGGCAACCAGGTACAACTCCTACCCCCATGAGTTCTCGGGCGGAATGCGGCAGCGCGTCGTCATCGCTCTCGCCATCGCCTGCCGTCCCCGCCTCCTGATCGCCGACGAGCCGACAACCGCTCTGGACGTGACGGTCCAGCGCCAAATTCTCGACCTGCTGGACATGCTGCGCACCGAGGGGAAAATGGGAATGCTGCTCATCACCCACAATCTCGGCACCGTTGCCGGTCACGCCGACCGCGTGGCAGTGATGTATGGCGGCGACCTGGTCGAATCCGCCACCGTGAAGGAACTCTTCCGCAGCCCCGCGCACCCCTATTCGCGGGCGCTTCTCGCGAGCCTTCCACGCGTCGACCGCGATCTTTCTGAACTGGCTTCCATACCCGGACGCGTCCCGGCGCTCATCAACATGCCCGAGGGATGTCGCTTTATCGACCGCTGCCCGCACGCAATGGAAAGATGCCACACGATGCCGCCCTCTGTAGCAGTCGGAGAATCGCAGGCGCACAGCGTCCGCTGCTGGCTGCATGTCCAGGGAGGCGAGGATGCTGCTGAAGGTTGAGGAACTCCGCGTCAGTTTTTCCGTGCGCACCGGCTGGCCCTTTCCGGAAACGCACGAATTGCGAGCCGTCGACGGCGTCAGCTTCGATGTGCGCGAAGGTGAATCTTTCGGCATCGTTGGAGAAAGCGGCTGCGGGAAATCGACCGTTGCGCGCGCGATCTTGCGGCTGGTGGATTCGAAGAGCGGTCGTGTCGTCTTCAGCGGCATCGACATAACAAGCATCCCTGCGCGGCATCTGCGCAGGCTGCGTCCCAGGCTGCAGATGATCTTCCAGGATCCCGCCGCTTCTCTGTCGCCGAGGATGCGGATCGGCGATGCGCTGGCTGAAGCCATCCGCGTCCACGCCATTGCCTCCGGCCCCGATATCGATGCGCTGGTGCGCAATGCGTTGGCCGAGGTTGGCCTGCCGCCGGAATCGGCCAACCGCTTCCCGCATGAATTTTCCGGTGGTCAGAAGCAGCGTATCGGCATCGCCCGCGCGCTCGTGCTGTCGCCCAGCGTCATCATCGCCGATGAGCCGGTATCCGCGCTCGACGTTTCGGTACAGGCCCAGATCCTCAATCTCATGGCGCGGCTCAAGAAAGAGAGGAACATAGCTTTTGTGTTCATCTCCCACGATCTGGGCGTGGTCCGCCATTTCTGCGAACGCACTGCCGTGATGTATCTCGGCCAGATTATCGAGACCGGGAGCACCCGAAACCTGTTCGATGCGCCGAAGCATCCCTATACGCGCCTGCTTCGCAGCGTCTCCCCCGTACCGGACCCGGAAAAGCCTGCCCACCTTGATGTGGAGGAAGGTGAACCGCCCTCCCCACTCAACCCACCGTCCGGTTGCCGCTTCCACCCCCGCTGCCGTTTCGTGACCGATATCTGCCGATCCGAGACACCGGATTTGCGACCGGTCGGGGCGGGGTTTGTCGCCTGCCATCATGCCGAGGCGCTGCCTCCAGCGGAAAGCTGATTATGTCGCGACCAGTCGTCCATTCCAGCCACTGGGGTGCTTTCCATGTCCGCCGGGGTGCCGACGGGCTGGACATCACCCCGCATGAAGGTGATAGGGCGCCGAGCACGATCCTCCAGAATTTCCAGAATGCCCTGGATCATCCCGCGCGGGTGCTGCGTCCCGCCGTCCGTGAAAGCTGGTTGCGCGAGGGACCGGGGCCTCGCCTGCGCTCCATAGGCGAACCGTTCGTCGAGGTGAGCTGGGACCGCGCGGCCGCGCTGCTCGCCGCCGAGACACGCCGCGTTCGCGAGATTTATGGTGCGGCAGGCGTTTATGGAGGGTCATATGGCTGGGCGAGCGCGGGCCGCTTTCATCACGCCCAGAGCCAGATCCACCGCTTTCTGAACACGGTCTTCGGAGGGTATGTAAACGGCGTTGCAAGCTACAGCGCCGGCGCATCCGCGCCGCTCCTACCGCGACTGATTGGCAGCTTCGGCGAAATATCCCGCAACACCGTCTCGTGGAAGCAGGTAATCGCCGAGACGGAGGTGATCGTGAGCTTCGGCGGTATGCCGCCGCGCAATTCGGCCATCGGCAACGGCGGTGTCAGCGATCATATCGAACATGACGGAATGCGCAGGATTTCCGAGCGCGGTGGTGTGTTTCACCTGTTCTCCCCGATCCGCGACGACATGCCGGACGACATCAATCTGGTTTGGTACCCGATCCGGCCAGGAACGGACACCGCGCTGATGCTGGCGATGGCATATGTGCTCCAGGATGAGGGGCTTGCCGACACCGCATTTTTGTCCCGCTACTGCGTCGGCTACGAGCGCTTTCGCGAATACCTTCTGTCTGAAACCGACGGAGGCCCGAAAACCCCTGTCTGGGCGGAACGCATAACCGGCATTCCCGCTGCCACGATCGCGACGCTTGCACGCGATCTGGTGGGTCGCAAATCGCTCATATCGGTCGCCCATGCGCTCCAGCGCGCCGAGTTCGGCGAACAGCCCGTGTGGGCCGCGCTTGCGCTCGCCGCCATGGCCGGGCAGATCGGCCTGCCGGGACGCGGCTTTACCTATGCCTTCGGTTCGCTCGGCCATACCGGCAGACAGAAAGTGTCGGTTCCGATACCGGTGTTGCCGCAGGGCAGAAACACCTGCAGTGAATGGATCCCCGTCGCCTGCATCTCCGAGATGCTGCTCAATCCGGGCGCCCCATTCAGTTTCATGGGCGAGCAGAGAAGGTTTCCGGATATCCATCTGTTGTGGTGGGCTGGCGGAAACCCGTTCCACCATCATCAGGACCTTTATCGGCTTCGCGAAGCCATTGGCCGTGTCGACACATTCGTCGTTCAGGAGCCCGTATGGACAGCAACGGCAAAGTCGGCGGACATCGTCCTGCCCATCTCCTTCTCCCTCGAGCGTTCCGATTTTGGCGGGACACGGAACGATCCGAGACTCTTTGCCATGCAGCAACTCTGCGAACCGAAAGGTGAGGCCCGCTCGGACTACGACGCGCTCGCATCCGTCGCACAGGCTTTGGGTCCAGACGAATATATGTCGTTCACGCAAGGCCGTACCGCCGACGAGTGGCTTCGGCATCTCTACGAGCCCACACGGCTTGCGTTGGCGGAACGGGGGCTCAGCGCTCCGGACTTCGATGCATTCTGGGAACGCGGCTGGATCGATCTTCCCTGCGAACCCGACAGCGTCGGCTTTCTTGGTGCGTTCCGGCACGATCCGCAGGCCCATGCACTCGGAACACCAAGCGGCAGGATCGAAATCTTCAGCGAGGAGATCGCTTCCTATGGTTATGACGACGCACCGGGTCTGCCGGTCTGGCGCCCACACCTGCGCGCGCCCGACGCGGAACGCCCCTTTTTTCTGATAGCCAACGCACCTTCGACGCGGCTTCACAGCCAGCTCGATTTCGGAACCACGTCTGCAGGTTCCAAGGTGGCGGGGCGAGAGAAGGTCAGGCTCAATCCGGCCGATGCCGCAAAACTCGGCCTGACAGATGGCGACGTTGCACGGCTGGAAAATGAATGTGGTGCCTGCCTTGCCGGCGTCGCGATATCGGCGGGCATTCTGCCGGGCGTGGTTCATCTCCAGACCGGCGCGTGGTTCGATCCCCAGCCGGACCCGGAGAACACGGCCCGCATATTCTGCGCGCATGGCACGGCCAACGTGCTCACGCCCGACCGGGGCACCTCTCAACTGACGCACGGCTGCACCGGCCAGGTCGGCCGTGTCGCCATCCGCAAGTGGACCGAAGTCCCGCCGCCGGTGCGCGTCTTTGATCCCCCGCCCTTTGCGTCCCTTGCAACTCTGGAGTCTCCCGATGAATGAAGCGCCTAGCAATCACGCCCTTGCAGCCCAGGTTCGGATCGAGTCCCGAGCCTGGATCGATGGCGAGGCGGTTCACGCCCGGTCGGGCAGGACCTTTGTCACCCTCAACCCCGCCACCGGCGCGCCTCTCGCCGAAATCGCAGCCTGCGCCCACGTCGATGTCGATGCCGCCGTCAAGGCGGCCCGCCGTGCGTTCGAAGGCGGCGCATGGTCGCGCTGCGACCCGGGCGAACGCAAGGAGGTTCTGTTGCGCTTCGCCGCGCTTCTTCGCCAGCATGGCGAAGAGCTCGCGCTGCTCGAATCCGTCGACAGCGGCAAGACCATCCGCGATTGCCGAAACGAGGTCGCGCATGAGGTCCCCCACTTCTTTCAGTGGTACGCCGAGACCATCGACAAGGCATTCGGACGTGTCGCCCCGACCGGCCAGAATACGGTTTCGATGATCGTGCAGGAGCCGATCGGCGTGGTCGGACTTATCGTGCCGTGGAACTTTCCCCTGCTGATGGCTGCATGGAAGCTCGCACCGGCGCTGGCGACGGGGTGCTCGGTCGTGCTGAAGCCTGCGGAACAGTCGTCACTCACCGCATTGCGGCTCGGGGAGCTCGCGGCGGAGGCGGGCATTCCTGCAGGCGTCCTGAACGTGGTGCCGGGTGCGGGGGAGGAAGCCGGGAAGGCCATAGGTCTTCATCCCGATATCGACATGGTGTCGTTCACCGGTTCCGGCGAGGTGGGAGCCTACCTGCTCGGCTATGCCGCCGAGACCAACCTCAAGCCGGTCGGGCTGGAACTGGGAGGCAAGAGCCCGTTCCTCGTTCTCGAGAATGCCGTCATCACCGACGCGCTCATCGAGAGCGCCGTGATGGCGGCTTTCTGGAACGGAGGTCAGAACTGCTCGGCAAATATGCGCCAGATCGTGCACAGGCGACACCATGAGGAGTTCGTGGCGCGCACTGTCGAACGTGTGAAGAAGCTGGTGGTTGGCGACCCTCTGGACCCTGCGACCGACATCGGCGCAATGATAACATCGGAGCACCGCGAAAGGGTCATGGGGTTCCTGCGATCCGGCGCCGACGAAGGAGCACGCATTCTGCTGGGAGGGATCGCACCGCAAGACGATCCCGGCTTCTTTCTCCAGCCGACCGTTTTCGACCGGATGACTCCGGGCATGAAGATCGCGCGCGAGGAGATATTCGGCCCCGTTCTCGGGCTTATGACGGTCGATGACGACGACGAGGCACTGCGTCTCGCTGTCGACACCGAGTACGGCCTGCACGCCTCGGTCTTTACCCGGGACATCGGCCAGGCGCTGCGGTTTGCCCGGTCCCTGCCCGTCGGCACGGTGTCCGTGAACAGCTTTTCCGAAGGGTCGGTGGCGACGCCTTTCGGTGGATACCGCAGGTCAGGATCACTCAGCCGCGACAACGGCCTGGAGGCGCTGAGTCAGTATCAGCAGACCAAAACCATCTGGATAGACCTGGAGTCCTGACGATGACCATCTCCGTTCCCATCGCCGCCTTTGAAGGCGACGCGGGGCTTCCAAACGCAGCGGATGTGGTGATCGTCGGTGGCGGCATCGTCGGGGTCCTCACTGCCCTTGAACTTGCAGAAGCCGGCCTTGCGGTGACGCTTTGCGAGAAAGGTGTCATCGCCGGCGAACAGTCCTCCCGCAACTGGGGCTGGGTGCGGCAGATGGGGCGCGAGGAAGCGGAGTTGCCGCTGGCTTCGTTTGCGCTGCGCCTGTGGCGCGGTATGGACGCGCGCATCGGCGCGCAAACCGGCTTTCGCCAGACAGGCATCACCTATGCAGCCTTTACGGCGCGCGACGCCGCGAATTGGCAGCGCTGGCACGAAATCGGCAAGAAATACGGGATAAACACCACCTTGCTCAGCAGGGAGCGCGCGTGTGAAATCGCCCCCGGCATCAGGGGTGGGGTGCGAATGGCGCTCTGGTCGCCTGATGATGGCTGTGCCGAGCCCTGGATTGCGGCCCCGGCAATGGCCGAGGCCGCCAGGAAGGCGGGCACGACCGTCCTTACGAACTGCGCCGTGCGGGCGATCGACATCGAGGGAGGCAGGGTCGCGGGCGTCATCACGGAGAGGGGACGCATACGGGCTCAGCGCGTCGTCGTCGCGGGTGGCGTCTGGAGCCGTGCCCTTCTGAGAAACCACGGTGTCGATTTCCCCCAGTTACGCGTCACCGGCACGGTCGCAAGGGTAGTCGGCGCGCGCGGCATTCCCGATCACCCGTTCGGCACCGAGAACGTCTCGCTGCGCCCTCGCATGGACGGCGGCCACACGTTGACACTGCGCAATGCCAACATCGCGGAAATCCTCCCCGACAATTTCCGGCTCTTCACGCAATATGTCCCGCGGCTGCGCGATAGCTGGCGAGAATTCCATCTTCGGATTGGCCCATCGTTCTTTCGGGAATTGGCAAATCCGACAAGCTGGAGCGCCGACGAGCCGACGCTGTTCGAGGCAGTGCGCACACTCGACCCCGTACCATCCAATCTTTTCCTGAAACGCGCGCTGAGAAACGCCCGCAACACTTTCCCATCACTGGAGGGCGTGGCCGTCAGTCATGCGTGGGCAGGGGTCATGGACGTCACACCCGACTCCGTGCCGGTCATCGACGCCGTACCTGGCCTTGACGGCGCATGGGTCGCGTCCGGCTGTTCCGGCCATGGTTTCGGCCTGTCACCGGGCATCGGACGTCTTCTCGCCGACATGCTTCTCTCGCGCAGGCCCGTGGTCGACCCAAGTCCGTTCCGCTGGGACCGGCTGACGAAAAAACACATGGCGTATGCAGGGCATGACGCCCCGAAACGTCAGACCTCTCCCTGAAAGGAATGACATGACCGAACCGAAAATCATAAAGCTGAAATCCGGCTCCATCTATGAGGAAAAGGAGAGCTATTCACGCCTCGTCTGCGTGGACGACTGGATTTTGGTATCGAATACCGCCGGAAGAAACTATCGGACGCGGGAGATATCGCCCGATCCCGTAGAGCAGGCAAAACAGTGCTTCGACAATATCGAAGGAGCGCTCAAGGCTGTGGGCTCGGACCTTGCCGACATCGTGGCGTCGAAGATCTTCATTCCGAACGTGGACGATGTTCCCGCGATCATGGCGTATGTCGGCGAAAGGCTGAAAGGCATCGATCCGCAGCGCACGATCAACTGCACCTCGCTGAGCTCCCCCGAATTCCGGGTTGAGATGGAGATGACGGCATATCGGGGCGCAGGCAAGGCGGCAACCGAGCGTAGATCCGTCACGCTCGGCTAGAGCAATTCCAGGAAAAGTGCGCAGNGGTTTTCCGTCCGGAATTGCGTAAAAACAATGAGATGGAGCGCTTCCGCGATTCGAGGAAAAGCGGAAGCGCTCTAGGCTCAGGATCGAATTCTGAAAGTGACGGCGCCGCCGCCAGTCTTGAGGTTGGCGAGCGGGTTGTGCCGACGGTAAAACTTCATGAGATAGCTTAGGCCGGGCATCGGGCCGATATCCGTTTCAGCGGTGTTGGTGCATGGATCTATTTTAAGGCTTTGCCGATAGGCGGGCGAGATCGCAAACCGGATGATCTTCGCCTGATGCCATTCAAGCACAATGCCAACTGCCGCCACCGAATACCGAAGATGAAATACAAGGTGACGAACTGGCCGGACTATGAGGCAGGCCTGCGGCGACGCGGCAGCCTGACGTTGTGGGTGACACCGGAAGCCTTGGCCGCATGGCAGGCGCCGCGACGAAGAACCCGTGGTGGGCAACCCACTATTCCGATCTTGCCATTGAGACGGTCTTGACGCTGGGCTGTGTGTTCGGGCTTCGTTTGCGCCAGAGCGAAGGACTGATGGTCTCGCTGCTCGATCTGATGGGCCTTGATCTGCCGGTTCCCGATCATACGACGCTGAGCCGCAGGGCGCAGAGATGGGCGCCGCGGCTCAACCAGCAGAACCATCCGGAGCATGGCCCTTTGCATGTTCTGATCGACAGCACCGGTTTGAAAGTGTTCGGCGCCGGCCAATGGCTGGAAGACAAGCACGGCGCCAGATCGCGCCGCGGTTGGCGCAAGCTGCATTTAGCCGTGGACGCTGATACTGGTGAAATCATCGCCCACACGCTGACCAATCAGGACATTGGCGACCCCTCACAGGTGGAACCGCTGCTTGATCAGATTGACGGAGAGATTGGTCAGTTCACGGCGGACGGTGCCTATGACGGCAATCCCACCTACGGCGCCGTCCTGCAACACAGCGCCGCCGCCAGGATTGTCATTCCGCCGCGGATCACGGCGACAGAAGGTGGCGGTACTGGTCCGCCCGATCAAAGAGATGACCACATCAAAGCAATCGCAAATGTCGGCCGGCTGAAATGGCAGGCTATCACCGGCTACGGCAAGCGCGCCCTGATCGAAACGGCCATCGGGCGCTACAAGGAGTTGATCGACCGACGCCTACGCGCTCGCTCCTTTGCTGCTCAGCAGGCGGAGGTAGCCATCGGCCGTGCTGTTCTCAACCGCATGCTCGCCTGTGCACGCCCGGACTCCGTTCGTTATACGGAAAGCAGGGCATAGCCTGCGACATCAAAGACCCCATTGCGCCGCAGACAGCATCTGTGCACCAACGCCTAGCAGGATGGCTTCTTGGTCCCCGTCGACGACTTCATCATTGTGAAGTAGCAGTTCTACCTGCGTCAGCACATGCATCCATGACCAATGATACAAAGCCACGTTTGCCGTAGCACGCTTTGGGACTGCGACTGGATGCTCATCGGGGGTTGGAGTAAACTGATTTGAAATGGTAATAACGGCATCAACCTCGTTCAGGCGGGCGAGTTCGAGATACCGCTCCACCTGGGTCTGGTCGAGTTCGGCATTTCCCACTTTCGCCTCGACGAGCGCCTTCATTCACGGTTTCAGCCAGTGTGGCGCCATGCCTTGAAAAGTGGGCGTCATCTTGGTCGGTCCGCCTTCGCCCAGAGTTGCGCGAACTCACGGTGCCGGTGCAGAAGGGGCTTGATGTCGTCCGCTGCTATCCCGAGGCGTTGCAGGAACAGCAGAGTGAGCAACAGCACGACCCGCCTCATCGCCCAATACATGCCCTGGCCGTCCAGAGTCCGGGCGCTCAGCTCTACTGAGAAGTGTGTATAGTAGTTGCGGGTGTCGACGAGCTTGCGCAGGAACTTGCCGTCGAAGCCACCCGGCGCCTCGCCGAATGCGTCAGATAGCGACGCAACGATCGACCGAAGCCTCTGTTTCAGGCTCGGCTCATTTGCGAATCGATACAGGGATTCGAGCTTCTCGCGCATGTCGGGCTCAGTGTCCGGCGGGATCGCCGCCACCATCGCCTCGGTGAATTCGGCGAATTTCTGCTCAGCCATAACGGTTTCGCCGCTGGTACGGCGATGGAAGACCTCAAGCGCCTGGATCGCGAGTAGCAGCCGGATATTCGTGAACATCTTCCGCGCGCCGGTGATTGTGAAGAACAGGCCCAGTGCCGGGCTAAACGCCTCAAACTGGTCGAACCACAGCTGCACCGCCTGCGGATTAAAGCGAATTAGTGACCTGCTCCCCTGAATGTACCCATTC
>NZ_LFVY01000026.1 GCF_001050155.1 Nitratireductor soli | reverse complement strand
CGCCGGCATCGTCGCATCGATCACTGAGTAAACGGGAACTTTCCGGCGCGGCGCGGCAATCCCGCGCCGCTGCGGAATAAGGAAGTGACACATGAACGGACAAAATATCCGTATCCGCCTCAAGGCGTTTGATCATCGCGTGCTCGACGCTTCGACGCGGGAAATCGTGTCCACGGCGAAACGCACGGGCGCCAATGTGCGCGGCCCTGTGCCGCTGCCGACGCGCATCGAGAAGTTTACTGTGAACCGGTCTCCTCACATCGACAAGAAGAGCCGTGAACAGTTCGAGATGCGCACCCACAAGCGGTTGCTCGACATTGTCGATCCGACGCCGCAGACGGTCGATGCGCTGATGAAGCTCGACCTGGCTGCCGGCGTGGATGTCGAGATCAAGCTCTAAGGGCGCAAGACAAGAGGTCTGGAACCTGCGCCGCCGTCCCTGAACGAGGGACTGGAGGCGGGGAACCCTGAAAGGAAATCGAACCGATGCGTTCAGGTGTTATCGCACAAAAAATCGGTATGACACGCGTCTACAACGAAGCGGGCGAGCATGTGCCCGTGACGGTTCTGCGCATGGAGAACTGTCAGGTTGTCGCACAGCGTACCGAGGACAAGAACGGCTATACGGCGGTTCAGCTCGGCGTTGGACTCGCCAAGGTGAAGAACACGTCGAAGGCGCTGCGCGGCCATTTTGCCGCTGCTTCCGTGGAGCCCAAGGCCAAGATGGCCGAGTTCCGCGTGTCGCCCGACAATCTTCTCGATGTCGGCGCCGAGATCACGGTCGAGCATTTCGTCCCCGGCCAGAAGGTCGATGTGACGGGCACCTCGATCGGCAAGGGCTTCCAGGGTGTCATGAAGCGCCACAATTTCGGTGGTGGCCGCGCGACCCACGGTAACTCGGTCTCGCACCGTTCGCATGGTTCGACCGGTCAGCGTCAGGATCCGGGCAAGGTGTTCAAGGGCAAGAAGATGGCCGGCCATATGGGCGATCATCGCGTCACCACGCAGAACCTCGAAATCGTTTCGACGGATACCGAGCGTGGCCTGATTTTGGTACGCGGTGCCGTCCCCGGCTCGAAGGGTGCGTGGATCATGGTACGCGATGCCGTCAAGGTTGCGCTGCCGGAGAACGCCCCGATGCCGGCGGCCATCCGCGCCAGCAGCAATAATGGTGCGGCCAAGGTTGAAGAAGCCACCGCCAGCGAGGGGGCTGAATAATGGATATCAAGGTAACCACCCTCACGGGCACGGATGCCGGCAAGCTCAAGATCTCCGATGAGATCTTCGGCCTGGAGCCGCGCGATGACATTCTGCATCGCGTCGTGCGCTGGCAGCTCGCCAAGAAGCAGCAGGGCACGCACAAGGCCAAGGGCCGCGCGGAGATTTCGCGTACCGGCGCCAAGATGTACAAGCAGAAGGGCACGGGCCGCGCGCGTCACCATTCGGCACGCGCTCCGCAGTTCCGCGGCGGCGGCAAGGCACACGGCCCGGTCGTGCGCAGCCACGAGCATGATTTGCCCAAGCGGGTCCGCGCGCTCGGCCTGAAGCATGCGCTTTCGGCGAAGGCCAAGGGCGCCAAGCTGATCGTCATCGACGAATTGGCGCTGGCCGACGGGAAGACCAAGGCGCTGGTGGAAACCTTCGCCAAGCTCGGCCTGAGCAACGCGCTGCTGATCGGCGGCGCGGAAGTGGATGCCGGCTTCAAGCGGGCCGCCCAAAACATCGCCAACATCGATGTTCTGCCGGTGCAGGGCATCAATGTGTACGACATTCTGCGCCGCGGCACGCTGGTCCTTTCGAAGGCCGCGGTCGAAGCCCTCGAGGAGCGTTTCAAATGACGGATCTTCGTCACTATGACGTGATTGTCAGCCCGGCGATCACCGAGAAATCGACCATGGCGTCGGAAAACAACCAGGTGGTCTTCAATGTGGCGCGCGGCGCGACGAAGCCCGCGATCAAGGCTGCCGTCGAGGCGCTGTTCGGCGTCAAGGTTTCCGGCGTCAACACCTTGGTGCGCAAGGGCAAGGTGAAGCGGTTCCGCGGAACGATCGGCCGCCAGAGCGACGTCAAGAAAGCGATTGTCACGCTGGCCGAAGGTCATTCCATCGACATCGCGACTGGCCTTTGATCGGGCGGCGAGGATAAGACAATGGCACTTAAGAAGTACAAACCCGTAACCCCCGGCCAGCGTCAGCTGGTCATCGTCGACCGGTCCGGCCTGTACAAGGGCAAGCCGGTCAAGGGGCTGACGGAAGGCCTGACCAGCAAGGGCGGCCGCAACAATACGGGCCGCATCACCGCGCGGTTCCAGGGCGGCGGTCACAAGCGGACCTATCGCCTGATCGACTTCAAGCGTCGCAAGTTCGACGTGGCCGGTACGGTCGAGCGCCTGGAATACGACCCGAATCGCACGGCGTTCATCGCGCTGGTGCGCTATGACGACGGTGAATTGTCCTACATCCTGGCGCCGCAGCGCCTGGCTGCCGGCGACAAGGTCATCGCCAGCGACAAGGCTGTCGACGTGAAGCCGGGCAATGCGATGCCGCTGTCGGCCATGCCGATCGGCACGATCGTCCACAATGTCGAGCTGAAGCCCGGCAAGGGCGGCCAGATTGCCCGTTCCGCCGGCGCCTATGTCCAATTGGTCGGTCGTGACCAGGGCATGGCGATCCTGCGTCTGAACTCCGGCGAACAGCGCCTGGTTTCGGGTGCCTGCTTCGGCACGGTCGGTGCGGTGTCCAACCCGGATCACGGCAATGTCAGCCTGGGCAAGGCCGGTCGCAAGCGTTGGATGGGCAAGCGCCCGCACAACCGCGGCGTGACCATGAACCCGGTCGACCACCCGCATGGTGGCGGTGAAGGACGCACGTCCGGCGGCCGTCACCCGGTTTCGCCCTGGGGAAAGCCCACGAAGGGCGCCAAGACGCGGTCGAACAAGTCGACCGACAAATTCATCATGCGCTCGCGCCATCAGCGCAAGAGCTAAGGAAAGGTAGCGGCAAGTGTCCCGTTCAGTCTGGAAAGGCCCCTTCGTCGACGGCTATCTGCTCAAGAAGGTCGACAAGGTGCGCGAAAGCGGCCGCAACGAGGTCATCAAGATGTGGAGCCGTCGCTCCACCATCCTGCCCCAGTTCGTGGGTTTGACCTTCGGTGTTTACAACGGCCAGAAGCACATTCCCGTCAATGTCTCGGAAGAGATGGTCGGGCAGAAGTTTGGTGAGTTTTCTCCGACCCGCACCTACTACGGCCATGGGGCGGACAAGAAGGCAAAGAGGAAATAGACATGGGCAAGGCCAAAGCGCCGCGCAGGCTTGCTGACAACGAAGCGCGTGCCGTATTGCGCACGATCCGCGTCAGCCCGCAGAAGCTGAACCTCGTTGCAGCGATGATCCGCGGCAAGAAGGTCGCGACTGCGCTCGCCGATCTGGAATTCTCGCGCAAGCGGATCGCCGAAACCGTCAAGAAGACGCTGGAATCGGCCATCGCCAACGCGGAGAACAACCATGACCTGGACGTGGATGCGTTGGTCGTGGCCGAGGCCCATGTCGGCAAGTCGATCGTCATGAAGCGGTTTCATGCGCGTGGCCGTGGCCGCGCCAGCCGGATCGAGAAGCCGTTCTCGCACCTGACGATTGTCGTGCGTGAAGTGGAAGAGAAAGTGGAGGCCGCCTGATGGGCCAAAAAATCAATCCGATCGGTCTTCGTCTCGGGATCAACCGCACGTGGGATTCGCGCTGGTTCGCCGACAATGCCGAGTATGGCGACCTGCTGCATGAGGATTTCAAGATCCGCAAGTACATCGAGAAAGAGCTGAAGCAGGCTGCGATCTCGAAGGTGGTGATCGAGCGTCCGCACAAGAAGTGCCGCGTGACGATCCACGCTGCGCGGCCGGGTCTGATCATCGGCAAGAAGGGCGCCGACATCGAGAAGCTGCGCCGCAAGGTCGCTTCGATGACGGATGCCGAGACGCACCTCAACATCGTCGAAGTGCGCAAGCCGGAGATCGACGCGACGCTGATCGCCCAGTCGATCGCCCAGCAGCTGGAGCGCCGCGTGGCGTTCCGCCGCGCCATGAAGCGCGCCGTTCAGTCGGCGATGCGTCTGGGCGCCGAGGGTATCCGCATCAACTGCGCGGGTCGTCTGGGCGGCGCGGAAATCGCTCGCATGGAATGGTACCGCGAGGGTCGGGTGCCGCTGCACACGCTGCGCGCCGATGTCGATTACGGCACGGCCGAGGCCAAGACGGCCTACGGCATTTGCGGGGTCAAGGTTTGGGTCTTCAAGGGCGAGATCCTGGAGCACGATCCGATGGCCTCCGAGCGCCGCGCGATCGAAGGCGAACAGGGCGGCAGCGGCGGTCGTCGTCGCGAGAACGCTTAGGAATTTTGGAGTAGACAACAATGCTGCAACCAAAGCGCACCAAGTTCCGCAAGCAGTTCAAGGGCCGTATCCACGGCCTGGCGAAGGGCGGCACGGAACTGAATTTCGGCTCTTTCGGCCTGAAGGCGCTGGAGCCGGAGCGGGTCACCGCCCGGCAGATCGAGGCCGCGCGCCGCGCCATTACGCGTCAGATGAAGCGTCAGGGCCGCGTGTGGATCCGCATCTTCCCGGATGTGCCGGTCACCTCGAAGCCGACCGAAGTCCGCATGGGCAAGGGCAAGGGTTCGGTTGATTACTGGGCCTGCCGCGTCAAGCCGGGCCGCGTGATGATCGAGATCGACGGCGTTGCCGTCGATGTCGCACGCGAGGCTCTGCGTCTCGGCGCGGCCAAGCTGCCGATCAAGACGCGCTTCGTGCAGCGTATTGCAGAGTAGGAAAGGCGGACGCGATGAAGGCCGTTGATGTCAGGGCGATGACGCCGGACCAGCTGAATGATGAGCTGGCCAAACTGAAGAAAGAGCAGTTCAACCTGCGCTTCCAGAAAGCGACTGGGCAGCTCGAGAAAACCGCGCGCGTGAAAGAAATCCGCAGGGATATCGCGCGCATCAAGACAATCACGGCCGAGAAGTCGGTCGGCAGCAAGGCCTGAGGACAGCGAATATGCCAAAGCGCGTTTTGCAGGGCACCGTGGTGAGCGACAAGAACGACAAGACCATTGTCGTTCGTGTCGAGCGTCGCTTCACCCATCCGATGATGAAAAAAGTCGTGCGTATGTCCAAGAAGTACAAGGCGCATGACGAAGCGAATGCGTGCAAGGTCGGCGACGTGGTCATGATCCAAGAGACCCGGCCGATTTCGAAGGACAAGAACTGGGTCGTCGTCACCGATACCCAGGCGCAGTAAAGATTGAAAAAGCCGGGAAGCGGGACGTCTGAGCCGCTTTCCATTGAACGAGAAGGCGGCCAGTCATGATTCAGATGCAAACAAACCTCGATGTGGCGGATAATTCCGGCGCCCGTCGTGTCATGTGCATCAAGGTGCTTGGCGGTTCGAAGCGGAAATATGCCTCTGTCGGCGACATCATTGTCGTGTCCGTGAAAGAGGCCATTCCGCGCGGCCGCGTGAAGAAGGGCGATGTGATGAAGGCGGTGGTTGTGCGTACGGCGAAGGACATTCGCCGCGCCGACGGCAGCGTCATCCGCTTCGACAAGAACGCAGCCGTTCTGGTCGACAACAAGAAAGAGCCCGTCGGCACGCGTATCTTCGGACCGGTGCCGCGCGAGCTGCGCGCCAAGAACCACATGAAGATCATTTCGCTCGCGCCGGAAGTGCTCTAGGAGGCCGGGGATATGCAGAAGATTAAAAAAGGCGACAAGGTCGTCGTGCTGACCGGCAAGGACAAGGGCCGTTCCGGCGAGGTGGTCAAGGTGATGCCGAAGGAAGACAAGGCGGTCGTCCGCGGTGTCAACCTGGTGCGCCGCCACCAGAAGCAGTCCGCTCAGAACGAGGGCGGCATCATTTCCATGGAAGCGCCGATTCACCTGTCGAATCTGGCCGTGGCCGACCCCAAGGACGGCAAGCCGACCCGTGTCGGCTTCCAGGTCCAGAAGGACGGCAAGAAGGTGCGCGTGGCAAAGCGCTCTGGAGAAACGATCGATGGCTAAAGCTCAGTACCAGCCGCGCTGGAAGGCGAAGTACGAGGAGGTGATCCGCAAGGAGCTTCTCGATACTTTCAAGTATGAAAACGAAATGCAGGTGCCGCGCCTCGAAAAGGTCGTCATCAACATGGGCGTCGGCGAAGCGACGGGCGATTCCAAGAAGCCGGCGGCCGCCGCCGAGCATCTGGCGCTGATTGCCGGCCAGAAGCCTGTCATCACGCACGCCTCGAAGTCGATTGCCGGCTTCAAGGTTCGTGAAGGCATGCCGATCGGCACCAAGGTGACGCTGCGCAAGGATCGCATGTATGAATTCGTGGATCGGCTGGTGAACATCGCCCTGCCGCGCGTCCGCGATTTCCGCGGCCTCAATCCGAAAAGCTTCGACGGACGTGGCAACTTCGCCATGGGCATCAAGGAGCACCTCGTTTTTCCCGAGATCAACTATGATCAGGTCGATCAGGTTTGGGGAATGGACATCATCGTTTGCACGACCGCCAAGACCGACGACGAAGCGCGGGCCCTTCTCAAGGCCCTGAACTTCCCGTTCCGGCAGTAACGGCAAGCGAGAAGAAGGACACTTTAAATGGCTAAAGTCAGCGCAGTCGAAAAGAACAAGGCTCGGCGCAAGCTGGTCGATCGCTTCGCCGCCAAGCGGGCGGAGTTGAAGGCGATCGTCAAGGATCAGTCGAAGCCGATCGAAGAGCGTTTCCAGGCACAGCTCAAGCTTGCTGCCCTGCCGCGCAATTCGTCGAAGACGCGCATCCGCAATCGTTGCGATGTGACGGGGCGCCCGCGCGCCTATTATCGCAAGCTGAGAATGTCGCGTATCGCGCTGCGCGAACTGGGCAACAAGGGCCTGGTTCCGGGCCTGGTCAAGTCGAGCTGGTAAGGGGAAAAGACGATGTCCGTGAATGATCCTCTCGGCGATATGCTGACCCGTATCCGCAACGCCATCGGCCGCAACAAGACCAGGGTCTCGACGCCGGCCTCGCGCTTGCGCGCCCGCGTCCTCGATGTGCTCAAGGCGGAAGGCTACATCCGCGACTACAGCCAGGTCGACTACGACAATGGCAAGTCGGAGATCGAGATCGAGCTGAAGTACGGCGAGGCCGGATCGGTGATCCGCGAGATCGCGCGTGTTTCGAAGCCCGGCCGCCGGGTGTACGTTTCGGTGAAATCCATTCCGCAGGTTGCCAACGGCCTCGGGATCGCCATTCTTTCGACGCCGAAGGGCGTGATGGCCGATCACGAAGCACGTGAACAGAATGTGGGTGGCGAGGTGCTCTGCCAGATCTTCTGATCGGGCAGCGCTAACCGCAAAGAACGAGGGCAGACAAATGTCTCGCATTGGCAAAAAGCCGGTCCCGGTGCCGCAGGGCGTCACGGCGCAAGTCGACGGCCAGACCGTTACGGCCAAGGGGCCGAAGGGCGAGCTGAAGTTCGTCGTCAACGACGAAGTTCTGGTGAAGCTCGACGATGGCGCCGTGGCGGTCGATCCGCGCGACCAGTCCAAGGATGCGCGCTCCAAATGGGGCATGTCGCGCACGCAGATCGCCAACATCCTGCAAGGGGTGAAGGACGGTTTCGAACGGCGCCTTGAGATCAACGGCGTCGGTTACCGCGCGGCGATGCAGGGCAAGAACCTGCAGCTTTCGCTTGGCTACAGCCACGAAGTGATCTACCAGACGCCGGAAGGCATCACGATCACCGTGCCGAAGCCGACCGAGATCATCGTCAGCGGCATCGACAAGCAGGTTGTCGGTCAGGTCGCCGCCGAGATCCGCAAGAAGCGCGGCCCCGAACCCTACAAGGGCAAGGGCGTGAAATACGCGGACGAGACGATCGTCCGTAAAGAAGGCAAGAAGAAGTAGGAACGCAAACCATGGTCTCGAAAGTCTCCGTCAAGCGGCGCGCGGGACGTGTTCGCCGGAAGATCAAGGCGGTCTCCAATGGCCAGCCGCGCCTTTCGGTCTACCGTTCCTCGAAGAACATCTACGTCCAGGTCATCGACGACGCCAAGGGCCACACGCTCGCGGCCGCATCGACCCTGGACAAGGACCTCAAGGTCTCGCTCAAGACCGGCGCCGATGCCGCTGCAGCCGCAGCGGTCGGCAAGCTGGTCGCCGAGCGCGCCAAGAAGGCAGGGGTATCGGAAGTGGTCTTCGACCGCGGCCCGTATCTCTATCACGGCCGCATCAAGGCGCTTGCCGATGCCGCTCGCGAGGGCGGCCTGAAGTTTTAACCCATTCGGGCGCGGCCGTAAGGCAAACACGCGCCCGAATGATTCATATCAACCCCGTGCTTCCGGAAAAGAACAAGGAAAAGGGTTATGGCACAAGGACGTAGGGACGATCGTCGCGATCGCGATGATCGCGACAGCGAATTCGTCGATAAACTGGTTCACATCAACCGCGTTGCCAAGGTGGTGAAGGGCGGCCGTCGTTTCGGCTTTGCCGCGCTCGTCGTCGTCGGCGACCAGAAGGGCCGCGTCGGCTTCGGACATGGCAAGGCGCGCGAAGTGCCGGAAGCCATCCGCAAGGCGACCGAGAGCGCCAAGCGCGACATGGTGTTCGTGCCGCTGCGCGGCGGCCGCACGCTGCATCACGATGTCGCCGGCCGTCATGGCGCCGGACGCGTTCTGCTGCGCGCTGCAAAGCCTGGTACCGGCATCATTGCCGGCGGTCCGATGCGCGCCGTCTTCGAGACGCTCGGCATGCAGGACGTGGTTGCGAAGTCGCTCGGCTCCTCCAACCCATACAACATGGTGCGGGCCACCTTCGACGCCTTGAAGCGTCAGTTGCATCCGAAGGACGTTGCTGCCCAGCGCGGCATTAAATATTCCACGCTGCAGGCGCGCCGCGGTGCTGCCGCCGGCGCCGAGGAATAAGGTTCACTGGCTGGTCGGCCCGTTCGACAATGAGCGGGTCCTGATCGCCGCCGTTTGCAAGGAATGACGAAGATGGCAGAGAAGAAGAAGGGCAAGACGGTCACCGTCGAACAGATCGGTAGCCCCATTCGCCGCCCGGCCAGCCAGCGCCAGACGCTGGTGGGTCTTGGCTTGAACAAGATGCACCGTCGCTCGACGCTGGAGGACACCCCCTCCGTGCGCGGCATGATCGCGACCGTGCAGCACCTGGTCCGCGTCGTGGACGAGGCCTGAGGAGAAACACGATGAAACTGAATGAACTCAGTGACAACGAAGGCGCCACCAAGTCGCGCAAGCGCGTTGGTCGCGGCATCGGCTCAGGCACCGGCAAGACCGGCGGCCGTGGCGTGAAGGGCCAGAAGTCGCGCTCCGGCGTGGCGATCAAGGGTTTCGAAGGCGGCCAGATGCCGCTCTATCGGCGCCTGCCCAAGCGTGGCTTCACCAATATTTTCGCCACCGACTTCAACGAAGTCTCCATCGCGCGTCTGCAGATCGCGATCGACGCCAAGAAGCTGGACGAGAAGAAGGTGATCGATACGGCGGCGCTGATTGCTGCCGGCGTCATCCGCCGCGCCAAGGACGGCGTTCGCCTGCTCGGCGACGGTGAGCTGAAAGCCAAGGTCACGCTGGAGATTGCCGGCGCTTCCAAGGCCGCTGTCGCCAAGGTCGAGAAGGCCGGCGGCACGATCAAGCTGGCCGAGGCCGCGGCTTCGGCCGAATAAAGTTGCGCAGCAATCGGCAACCATCCGGTTGCCGCTTGCATCCTTGTCCGCCGCAACCTATCTCGGGATTTCGGCAATATTCGCCGGTCTCCGGGAACGGACACTGAGGCGTGTGACGAACCGGAGAATTCTTCATGGCATCGGCAGCGGAACAACTTGCGTCAAACCTCAACTTCGCGGCCTTCGCGAAAGCCGAGGATCTCAAGAAGCGCATCTGGTTCACGCTCGGCGCGTTGCTTGTCTACCGGCTCGGCACCTATATCCCGATGCCCGGCATCAATCCCGATGCCTTTGCCCAGGCCTTCGAACAGCAGTCGGGCGGCGTGCTCGGCATGTTCAACATGTTTGCCGGCGGTGCCGTCGAGCGCATGGCGATCTTCGCGCTGGGCATCATGCCCTATATTTCCGCCTCCATCATCATGCAGCTCATGACGTCGGTCGTTCCGTCGCTCGAGCAGTTGAAGAAGGAAGGCGAGCAGGGCCGCAAAATCATCAATCAGTACACGCGCTACGGCACGGTCATCCTGGCGACGGTTCAGGCCTATGGCATTTCGGTCGGGCTTGAGGGCGGCGCCAACATCGTCTCCGATCCGGGCTGGTTCTTCCGCGTTTCCGCCGTCATCACGCTGGTCGGCGGCACCATGTTCCTGATGTGGCTCGGCGAGCAGATCACCGCGCGCGGCATCGGCAACGGCATTTCGCTGATCATCTTCGCCGGTATCGTCGCCGGCCTGCCTTCGGCCATCGGCGGCACGCTGGAGCTGGGCCGCACGGGCGCTTTGTCGACCGGCCTGATCCTGGCGATCATCGTCCTTGTCGTCGCCGTCATCGGTGTCATCGTCTTCTTCGAACGGGCGCAGCGGCGGCTGCTGATCCAGTATCCCAAGCGCCAGGTCGGCAACCGCATGTTCCAGGGCGACACCTCGCACCTGCCGCTGAAGCTGAACACGGCCGGTGTCATCCCGCCGATCTTTGCCTCGTCGCTCCTGCTTCTGCCGGCGACCGTCGCCGGGTTCTCCGACACGACGCAGCTTCCGGGCTGGGCCTCGACCATCCTTGCCTCGGTCGGCCACGGCCAGCCATTGTTCATGATCCTCTATGCGGCGCTGATTGCCTTCTTCGCCTTCTTCTACACGGCCATCGTCTTCAATCCGAAGGATACGGCGGACCAGCTGAAGAAGCATTCCGGCTTCATTCCCGGCTATCGCCCGGGCGAGCGCACCGCCGAATATATCGACTATGTGTTGACCCGCATCACCGTGGTCGGCGCGATCTACCTGGTGCTGATCTGCCTGCTGCCGGAGTTCCTTATCTCGGCGACCGGCGTTCCCTTCTATCTCGGCGGAACGTCGCTGTTGATCGTGGTGAGCGTCACGCTGGACACGGTGGCGCAGATGCAGGGCCATCTGATCGCCCACCAGTATGAGGGACTGATCAAGAAATCGAAGCTGCGTGGGGGGAAAAGGGGACGATGAGGCTTATACTTCTTGGGCCGCCGGGAGCGGGGAAGGGCACTCAGGCACAGCGGCTGGTCGAGAAGCACGGGATTCCCCAGCTCTCCACGGGTGACATGCTGCGCGCGGCCGTAAGTGCCGGAACGGATGTCGGCAAGCGCGCCAAGGCGGTGATGGATGCCGGCGAGCTGGTCTCCGACGAGATCGTCAACGCGATCGTCGCCGAACGGATAGACCAGCCCGATTGCACGAATGGCTTCATCCTTGACGGGTATCCGCGGACCTTGGCGCAGGCCGACGCCGTCGAAGCCATGCTCGGCGAGCGTGGCGAGAAACTGGATGCGACGATCGAACTGGTGGTTGACGACCAGGCGCTGATCGGGCGCATCGTCAAGCGCGCGCAAGACGCCGTCGCAGCCGGCCAGACGCCGCGCAAGGACGACAATCCGGAGGTCTTCGAGGAGCGCCTCCGCGAGTATTACAAGAAGACGGCGGCGCTGATCGGCTACTATCATGCCAAGGGTCTGCTGCGCCGCATCGACGGCATGTCGAGCATCGACGAAGTCACGGCCGAGATCGAACGGGTTCTCGCAACGGTTTAGTGATCGGAAAGGAATGCGGCGCGCTTGACTAGATGTCGGATATCGACTAATGCGAGCCGTCTCCTGATCGAACAAGCGCTTGGTCGGGCCGGTTGGCTCGGCCACGTTGTTTGTAGGAACAAATTAATCCCGCAGGGGCCGGCCTCCACCGGACGCGGGCAAATGAAGCGCCGGTGCGCCGGCTTAGATGGAGACTAAAATGGCTCGTATAGCCGGTGTTAACATTCCGACCAACAAGCGCGTCGTCATCGCGCTGCAGTATATCCACGGCATCGGCCCGAAGCTTGCCGGCGATATCGTCAAGAAGGTCAACATCCCGGCCGAGCGCCGTGTCAGCGAACTGACCGACGCCGAAGTGCTGGCCATTCGCGAGACGATCGACCGCGACCTGCAGGTCGAAGGCGATCTGCGCCGCGAAGTGTCGATGAACATCAAGCGTCTGATGGATCTGGGCTGCTACCGCGGCCTGCGTCACCGTCGTTCGCTGCCGACCCGCGGCCAGCGCACGCATACCAATGCGCGCACCCGCAAGGGTCCTGCCAAGGCGATTGCCGGCAAGAAGAAGTGAATTGGTAAATGGTGAATTGTGAATGGTGAATGGTTAAGAGCCGAACATTTCGGCCAGCGACCATTCACTATTTACCATTCACCATTCACCCCAGGTGGAGCCGCTGGTGTTACGGCGGTGTAGAGATCGTTTGAAAGGGAAGTCATGGCCAAGGAAGCCACGCGCGTTCGTCGTCGCGAACGCAAGAACATTTCGTCGGGTGTCGCTCACGTCAGCTCGACCTTCAACAACACGATGATCACCATCACCGACGCGCAGGGCAATGCGATTGCTTGGTCGTCGGCTGGCGCGCAGGGCTTCAAGGGCTCGCGCAAGTCGACGCCGTTTGCCGCCCAGGTGGCTGCCGAGGATTGCGCCAAGAAGGCGCAGGAGCACGGCATGCGCACGCTGGAAGTGGAAGTGTCGGGTCCGGGATCAGGCCGTGAATCGGCGCTGCGCGCTCTGCAGGCGGCCGGTTTCACCATCACGTCGATCCGCGACGTGACGCCGATCCCGCACAATGGCTGCCGCCCGCGCAAGAAGCGTCGCGTCTAAACATTCGCAATGGCCGTAAGAGCGCCGTGGCGCTCCTCTGCGGTTTCCAGAACGTCCGCCACGATTGGATGGTGGCGGAGTAACGGAAGGAACCGGAATGATCCAGAAAAACTGGCAAGAGCTTATCAAGCCGAACAAGGTCGAATTCTCCTCCAAGGGCCGCACCGTCACCACGCTGGTGGCCGAGCCGCTGGAGCGTGGCTTCGGCCTGACGCTGGGCAATGCGCTGCGGCGCGTGCTTTTGTCGTCGCTGCGCGGTGCCGCCGTGACGGCGGTGCAGATCGACGGCGTGCTGCATGAATTCTCCTCGATCCCCGGTGTGCGGGAAGATGTCACGGACATGGTCCTCAACATCAAGGAGATCGCGCTGAGCATGGAGGGCGACGGTCCCAAGCGCATGGTCGTGCGCAAGCAGGGTCCGGGCGCCGTCACCGCCGGCGACATCCAGACGGTCGGCGACGTCGAGGTGCTGAACCCCGACCATGTGCTGTGCACGCTGGATGAAGGCGCGGAAATCCGCATGGAGTTCACCGTCGACAACGGCAAGGGCTATGTGCCGGCCGACCGCAACCGCGCCGAAGACGCGCCGATCGGACTGATCCCGGTCGACAGCCTCTATTCGCCGGTCAAGAAGGTCTCCTACAAGGTCGAGAACACCCGCGAGGGCCAGGTTCTCGATTATGACAAGCTGACCATGACCATCGAGACCAACGGTTCGGTCACCGGCGAGGACGCCGTGGCATTTGCCGCGCGCATCCTGCAGGACCAGCTTGGCCTGTTCGTCAATTTCGAAGAGCCGCAGAAGGAGCAGCCCGCCGAGCAGGTGGCCGAGCTCGCTTTCAACCCGGCGCTTCTGAAGAAGGTGGACGAGCTCGAGCTTTCCGTTCGCTCCGCCAACTGCCTGAAGAACGACAACATTGTCTATATCGGCGATCTGATCCAGAAGACCGAGGCGGAAATGCTGCGCACACCGAATTTCGGCCGCAAGTCGCTCAACGAAATCAAGGAAGTGCTGGCGTCGATGGGGCTGCACCTCGGCATGGAAGTCGAGGACTGGCCGCCGGAAAACATCGAAGAACTCGCCAAGCGCTACGAAGACCAATACTAGCCCCGCGACGCCCGCACCAACCGCCGGGCGACGGGAATTGAAGGAGAAAAGCCATGCGCCACGGAAAATCCGGCCGCAAGCTGAACAGGACGGCAAGCCATCGCAAGGCGCTGTTTTCCAATATGGCGGCATCGCTGATCGAGCACGAGCAGATCGTCACGACGCTGCCGAAAGCCAAGGAGCTGCGCCCGATCGTCGAGAAGCTGGTGACGCTCGGCAAGCGGGGCGACCTGCATGCCCGCCGCCAGGTGATCGCGGCGATCGGCAGCGAGACGCTGGCGAAGCGCCTGTTCGACACGGTCGCGCCGCGCTATGCGGATCGCCACGGCGGCTACATCCGCATCATGAAGGCGGGTTTCCGCCATGGTGACAATGCGCCGATGGCTGTCATCGAGTTCGTCGGCCGCGACGTCTCGGCCAAGGGTGCGGCCGACCGCGCCCGTGTCGAAGCCGAGGGCGGCAACGAGGAGGCGGAAGCCGCATAAGCGGTTTTCATCCTCCGTGAAATTTCAGAAGGGGCCCACGAGGCCCCTTTTTGCTGCGCTCTGTCTGGCCGAATCGGCGCAATGATCATCAGCGGCTTGCTGGTGAATTCGGGATGGCCGTACCACGCAAATGTCATGAAGATGCTGGAGACCGCCGGCAGGAGGGCCAGTGTCGGATGGACGAGGCTCATGGGCGCCGTTGATTCTTCCTGATTGCAAAACGCTCCAACATCGCCGGCGGCATCGATCAGTAAGGTCTTTTATTGCGCACAATTGCGTGTGAAAAGATGCGGCTCACCGAACCGAGGACCGTCATGAAAAACACGTCGCTTCGCCTGTTGTCATTGCTTGTCGTCCTGGCCGGGCTGATCGCGCCGGGGCATGCGCAGGACGGGCCGGGCAACAGTTTTTCGCAAACGCTGTCGAAATTGCTGCGCGGCGGCGATGCCGGCGCGCCGACGGCGCCCGGCCAGCAACCCGAGACGCAGCGCCGCGTGCCCTTCGGCCAGGCGGAAGTGCAGCTCTCCTTCGCCCCGCTGGTGCGCGAGACCGCGCCGGCGGTGGTGAACGTCTACGCCTCCTCGACCGTGCAGGTGCGCTCGCCCTTCATGGGCGATCCCTTCTTCGAGCAGTTCTTCGGCCGCAGCCAGATGCCGCCGCGCGTGCGTTCCTCGCTTGGCTCCGGTGTGATGGTCGACCAGAGCGGCGTCATCGTCACCAACTACCACGTCATCAGCGATGCGGATGAGGTGAAGGTCGCGCTCGCCGACGGGCGTGAGTTCGAAAGCGAAATCCTGCTGAAGGACGAGGCTCTGGATCTGGCGGTGCTGAAGATCAAGGGCTCGGAACCGTTCGCCGCGGTTCGGCTGGGCGATTCCGATCTTCTGGAGGTCGGCGACCTCGTCCTGGCGATGGGCAATCCGTTCGGCGTCGGGCAGACGACCACCAGCGGCATTGTCTCGGCATTGGCGCGCAGCCATATCGGCGTGTCCGACTTCGGCTTCTTCATCCAGACCGACGCGGCGATCAATCCCGGCAATTCCGGTGGCGCGCTGATCGACATGAAGGGCAAGGTGATCGGCATCAACACGGCCATCGTCAGCCGCAGCGGCGGGTCAATCGGTATCGGCTTCGCCATTCCGGCCAACATGGTGCGCGCCGTGGTGGATGCGGCGCTCAGCGGCGCCGACACCTTCGAACGGCCCTATTTCGGCGCCTCGTTCGATCCGGTAACCCCGCAGATCGCCGAAGCGCTCGGCATGGCGCGGCCCGTCGGCGCGCTGGTGCGCGAGGTGGCGGAGGACAGTCCGGCATCCCGCGCCGGGTTGAAGCCCGGCGATGTGGTGACCGCCATGGATGGCGCCGATGTCCAGCATCCCGACGCGCTGGAGTATCGCTTGGCGACCCACCCGGTCGACGAGGACGGCACGATCCAGATTCTGCGCGACGGCAAGAACACGGACATCACAATCCGCCTGGAACGCCTGTCGGAGGGCGAGGCGGTCAATCCGACCTTGATCGACGGGCGGGGACCGTTCGCCGGCGCTTCCGTTGCCGATCTCGCGCCGCGCCTGGCCCAGCGCCTCAAACTGCCGCTCAACAGAAAGGGCGTCGTGATCCTCGACGTCGACCGCCGGTCGCCGGCGGCCAGTGTCGGGCTCCGGCCGGGAGACGTCATCCGTGAGGTCAACGGGCTGGAGATCGACCGGGCCGATACGCTGTTGCGTGTGGCACGCGACGACAGCCGCCGCTGGCGCTTTGCCATCGAGCGCGATGGCCGCATATTGCAGCAGACGCTGCGTTTTTGACGAAAAGGGCCATGAGCGATCTTTTTGCGAGCACCGAGGAAGACAGGGCGCCGGTCAACCGGCCGCTGGCCGATCGTTTGCGGCCGGTCAAGCTCGCCGAAGTGGTGGGTCAGGAGCACCTGACCGGACCTGACGGAGCCCTGACGCGGATGATCGACAGCCGGTCGCTCGGTTCGCTGATCTTCTGGGGGCCGCCAGGCACCGGAAAGACCACCGTTGCACGGCTGCTTGCCGGCGAGACGGACCTCGCCTTCGAGCAGATATCGGCGATCTTCTCCGGCGTTGCCGATTTGAAGAAAGTGTTCGAAACGGCGCGGCTGCGCCGCTCGCAGGGGCGGCAGACCCTTCTGTTCGTCGATGAAATCCACCGCTTCAACCGTTCGCAACAGGATTCCTTCCTGCCGGTGATGGAAGACGGCACGGTGATCCTCGTCGGGGCGACGACGGAAAACCCGTCCTTCGAGCTCAACGCCGCTCTTCTGTCGCGGGCGCGCGTCATGACCTTCAACACGCTTGGGCCGGAAAGCCTGGCACGGCTCCTGGAACGCGCCGAGACGATGGAAGGCAAGCCGCTGCCGCTGGACGAGGAGGCGCGCGCGGTTTTGGTCCGCATGGCCGATGGCGACGGCCGCGCCGTCCTGACGCTTGGCGAGGAGGTGTGGCGGGCGGCGCGTGAAGGCGAGGTGTTCGACGCAGAGGCCTTGCAGCGCGTGGCGCAGCGGCGCGCGCCGATCTACGACAAGGGGCAGGACGGCCACTACAATCTGATCTCGGCGCTGCACAAGTCGGTGCGCGGCTCCGATCCCGATGCCGCGCTTTACTATCTGGCGCGCATGTTCGATGCCGGCGAGGACCCGCTTTATCTCGGGCGTCGCCTGGTGCGCATGGCCGTCGAGGATATCGGCCTGGCCGATCCGCAGGCGCTCACCATCGCCAATGCGGCGAAGGACGCCTACGATTATCTGGGTTCGCCGGAGGGCGAACTGGCGCTCGCCCAGGCCTGCGTCTACCTGGCGACGGCGCCGAAGTCGAATGCCGTCTACACCGCCTTCAAACAGGCGATGGCGGCGGCGAAGGAGCATGGCTCGCTGCTGCCGCCGAAGCACATCCTCAACGCGCCGACCAAACTGATGAAGGAAACCGGCTACGGATCGGGCTATGCCTATGATCACGATGCGCCGGAAGCCTTTTCCGGGCAGGATTATTTTCCCGAAAAGATGGGCCGCCGGCAATTCTACGACCCGCCGGAACGCGGCTTCGAGCGCGAGATTCGCAAGCGGCTCGACTATTGGGCAAAACTGCGCAAGGAACGCGGGGAGGGCGGGTGACGGCGCTTGTTGATTTTTGCGCAGCTTCTGCGAAAAGGGCGGCATGAATCATTTGCTGATCGTCGCCGCCGGCGGCGCAATCGGCGCGAGCCTGCGGCATCTGACGGGGCTCGCCGCGATGCGCCTGTTGGGTATCGGCTTTCCCTGGGGAACGCTGGCCGTCAATCTCGTCGGGTCGTTCGTCATGGGCATGTTCATCGAGTGGCTGACGCGGCGCGCCGGCACGCCGCCCGAATTGCGGCTGTTCATCGCGACGGGGCTGTTGGGCGGGTTCACCACATTCTCGGCCTTTTCGCTGGATGTGGCGGTGCTGTGGGATCGGGGCGCCGGGGCGATGGCCGCGGCCTATGTGCTCGTCAGCGTTTGTGGGGCGATCGCCGCCCTTTTTGCCGGCCTTTGGCTGGTGCGGCACTTCGCGTAAGCGCGACTGCCCGAAGACCGGAACGGATTGTTCGTCATGACGAGTGTGCAGCAGGTGGAAGTGCAGAAGGACGAGGCGGACATGCGCCTCGATCGCTGGTTCAAGGTGCATTTCCCCGGCCTCGGCTTCGGCCATCTGCAAAAGCTGTTGCGGTCGGGCCAGGTGCGCGTCGATGGAGGCCGCGCCAAGGCTGAAACGCGGATCAAGGCCGGCCAGATGGTGCGCGTCCCGCCGCTCGCCGTCGATCGCAAGGCCAGCGACAATCTGACGGCGCACAGCCTGCGTGACACGGGCGATGCCGAAGCCCTGTCGCAGATGCTGCTCTATGAAGACCCGAAGGTCTTCGTCTTCAACAAGCCGGCGGGCCTGGCCGTGCAGGGTGGCTCCGGCGTCCATCGGCATGTGGACGACATGCTGGAAGCCTGGCGCAGCAAGAAGGGCGAGAAGCCGCGCCTGGTGCACCGGCTCGACCGGGACACGTCCGGTGTGCTCGTCGTCGCGCGGACGCGGCAGGCGGCCATGCGGCTGGCCGAATCCTTCCGTGCCCGCGAGACGAAGAAGACCTATTGGGCGTTGGTCAAGGGCGTGCCGAAGCAGCGCGAGGGACGCATCTCCACCTGGCTGGTGAAGGAACAGACGCCGGATGGCGACCGCATGCGCGTGGCCAAGCACGGAGAGCCGGATTCCGATCACGCCGTCTCCAATTACCGCGTGATCGAGCAGGCGGGGATCACGCTTTCCTGGCTCGAAATGGAACCCTATACGGGCCGCACGCATCAGTTGCGCGTCCACGCAGCCCATATCGGCTGCCCGATCATCGGCGACCCGAAATATTTCGAAGCCGACCAGAACTGGGATTTTCCGGGCGGCCTGCAGAACCGGCTCCATCTGCATGCGCGGCGCATCGTGATTCCGCATCCCGACAAGGGCAAGATCGACGTCACGGCGCCGCTGCCGCCGCATATGCGGCAGAGCTGGAACCTCCTTGGCCTCGACGAGACGGCGGCGGAGGAGGGGCGGTGACCGTTGCGGTAGCCGATGGCGGCCGGCGCGAGGCGATCGACGCCTTCGCGGCGATCATGATGATCGGCCTCACCTTTTCTTGGGGGCTGAACCAGGTGGCGATCAAGATCGCCAACACCGGCTACAGCCCGATGTTCGTCCTGTTCCTGCGTTCGGCGGTCGCCGCCGGGCTGGTCTTTCTCTGGTGTCGCTATCGGCGCATCAGCCTGTTTCAGCGCGATGGAACCTTGCTGCCGGGTCTTCTGGCCGGCGCCTTGTTCGGCCTCGAATTCTTCTGCATTTTCGTCGGCCTGGAGTATACGTCCGCCGCGCGCGGCGCGCTGATGCTCAACGCCATGCCGTTCTGGATGCTGCTCGGCGGGCATTTTCTGCTTGGCGAGAAGATGTCGGCGGTGAAGTTCGTCGGGCTCGTTCTCGCCTTTGCCGGCGTGAGCCTCGTCTTTTCCGACGGGCTGAGCCTGCCCGGTCCCGGGGCGATCATCGGCGATGTCCTGTGCCTCCTGGGCGGCGTCTTGTGGGCGGCGACCATCGTCGTCATCAAGCATTCCCGGCTGACCGACGCCAGCGCCGAGAAGACGCTCCTCTACCAATTGTCGGTTTCGGGGTTGATGGCGCTGCCGTTCATTCCATTCAATGGTCCCATACTGCGCGACGTGTCATGGCTGGCCAGCGGCGCGTTCGTCTTTCAGGCGGTGTTCGTCGTCGCCTTCACCTATGTGGTGTGGTTCTGGCTGATGCGCCGCTACCCGGCGTCCGGCCTGTCGAGCTTCGCCTTCCTGACGCCGGCCTTCGGCGTGTTGAGCGGCGCCGTCGTCCTTGGTGAGCCACTGACCGCAAAGATCGTCCTGGCGCTGTGCCTGATCGCCATCGGCCTGCTGGTGGTCAACCGGCCGCACCGGCGTGTCGTTCCAGGCTAGAGAGATTATATGTGAGCCCATGCGTGATCTTTTGAACGACCTTCAAGACGGGAAGACCGCCGCCGAGCAGGACCCTGTGCGGCGCGCCCAGAGTGCCATGAAACGGCCGTTGCCGAAGCGCTTCTACAGCGGCGTGTCCGTCGGCGTGGAAGGGGATGCGTTTGCCATTCTCCTCGACGGGCGCATGGTTCGCACGCCGGGTGCGACACCGGTCCTGCTTCCCTCGCAGGCGGCCGCCGAGCTCGTGGCGGGCGAATATGCGGGCCAAGGCGAAGATATCGACCCGGCGACGATGCCGGTGACCCGGCTGGTCAACACGGCGCTCGACGGTGTGGCCCATCACGCGCAACCGGTGCTGGAAGACGTGCTGCGCTACGCGTCGAGCGATCTTCTCTGCTACCGCGCGCCGTCGCCCGAGCGCCTCATCGCCTTGCAGGCGCAGATGTGGGATCCGATCCTTGATTGGGCACAACAGGCGATGGGCGCGCATTTCGTGCTGGCCGAAGGGGTGGTTCATGTGGAGCAGCCGCGCGCGGCGATTGCCGCCGTCAGCGCGCATCTGCGCCAGCGCACCGCGCCGCTCCGGCTGGCTGCCCTGCATGTGATGACGGCGCTGACGGGTTCGCTGATCCTCGCACTCGCGGTCGAAGCAAAGGCCATTCGCGTTGAGGATGCCTGGAAGGCGGCCCATGTCGACGAGGATTGGAACATTGCGCAATGGGGCGAGGATGGGGAGGCCGCAGCGCGACGTTCCGCTCGCGAGCGTGACATGTTCGGGGCCGCAGCCCTCCTGGCCGCGCTCGACGCTTGAGCCTGCCTGCTACCTGTTGCCGAACGCCTGATAGATCATGGCTGCCACCTCGCTTTCGAGCGGGAAGGACAGCATGCCCATGACCGAATAGCCGAGCAGCCAGGGCATCAGGTAGAAGCGAATCATGAAGAAGAACCACGCCACATAGAGCGGCACCAGCGGGTCGAGCAGGAAGCCCGGGGTGAGGGGGCGGAAGACGCGCAGGATCGGATTGGTCGCGCGCACGAAGACGCGCATGAAGAAGAAGCTCGAATCTTCCGGCAGGAAGACGTTCATCGCCGCGCGCCCGATCAGGGTCCACATGATGACGCCAAGTATGTAGTCGATGGCAATAACCCAGATGGGGAACGCACCCAGCATGAAATCTCCTCGCGACACGAATCAGGGGCGGGAAAACCCGCCCCTGAGCAATGATTGTAACCGGTTCAGTGGTTGGACGAAAGGATGGCCGGGCCTGTCGGCACACGGGTCGCGTCGACCATTTTCTGGATTTCCTCGTCCGGCGCTGGTGTCAGCAGGGTGACGACCACCATGGAAACGAGGCTCGCTGTCATGCCGACGATGCCGAAGCGCAGATGGTCCAGCCCGAACCACGGCGTTCCGCCATTATAGACATAGTAGAGATAGGCAGTGCCGGCGACGAAGCCGGCGACCATGCCGGCGATCGCGCCTTCGCGGTTTGCCCGTTTCCACCACACGCCGAGGACGAGCGGGAAGAAGAGGCCGGAGCAGGCGAAGCAGAATGCCCAGGCAACCGCACCCAGAATGCCGGTCAGTTGCAGCGAGGCGATCAGGGCGCCGAGCGCACCGATGACGACCAGCAATATGCGGGCGACGATGAGCCTTGTGGCCGTCTCTGCCTTGGGATCGATGATCTTGTAGTAGAGATCATGGCTGAGCGCGTTGGCGATGGCCAGAAGCAGGCCGTCCGCCGTCGACATGGCCGCTGCCATGCCACCGGCGGCGACGAGGCCGGAGATGACATAGGGCAGGCCGGCGATCTCCGGCGTTGCCAGCACGACGATGTCGGGCCGCAGGAACAATTCGTTCAGCTGCAGGATACCGTCGCCGTTCTGGTCTGCCACCGCAAGCATGTCCACCTGGCTCCAATTCCTGATCCAGTCGAGCGCCAGCACTTCCTCGATCGGCTTGCCGATGATGGCGGTGGGAAGCGTGGGATCGAGAAGCTGCAGCTTCGTCAGCGTGGCCAGAGCCGGCGCCGTGAAGTAGAGCAGGAAGATGAAGAGCAGCGACCAGGCCACCGATTTGCGCGCCGAACGCACGGTCGGGGTGGTGAAGTAGCGCATCAGGATGTGCGGCAGCGATGCCGTGCCGGCCATCATGCAGATTGCAAGCGTGACGAATTTCCACTCCGCATAATCCCCGACCGGCGCCACGGCGGGCGTCGTCAGCACGCTGAGGCCGGCCATGGCTTCGGCTGCAGGCAGAAGTCCATATTCGGCTTCCAGCTCGGTGATCCGCTGTACAGCCTCACCGTAGGAGAAGTGCGGGATGATGCCGAAGCCTTGCGAGTTGGACATCCAAATGACAGGCACCAGATAGGCGATGATGAGCACGATATACTGGGCCACCTGGGTCCAGGTCACCGCGCGCATGCCGCCGAGCATGGAGCATAGAAGGATGCCGAGAAGGCCGAACCAGACACCGACCTCGAACGGAATGTGCAGCGCCCGCGCGGCAACCGTGCCGGTGGCATTGATCTGCGCCGTCACATAGGTGAACGAGGCGGCCACCAGGACGATGACGGCCATCAGGCGGGCGAGATTGCCGCCGAAGCGCGTGCCGATATAGTCGGGCACGGTATAACAGCCGAATTTGCGCAGATAGGGCGCCATCAGCGAGTTGACGAGAATGTAGCCGCCGGTCCAGCCGACCACGAAGGCGATATAGCTGTAGCCGCCAAAATAGATACCGCCGGCCATGGCCACGAAGGACGCGCCGGACATCCAGTCGGCCGCCGTCGCCATGCCGTTATAGACCGCCGGAACCTGCCGCCCGGCAACGTAATAGGCGTCGACCTCCATGGTTCGCGACAGCCAGCCGATCAGGGCGTAGATGGCGATGGTGAATGCGACGAAGAGAATGCCGATCGTATCGGCGGCGACGCCGAGCTGCTCGAGTATCGCCATCAGGACGATGAAGGCGAGAAAGCCGCCTGTATAGATGCCGTAGACGCGGCCGATATTGTCTAGGAAATTGCCTTTTATCAAAGCCATGGTCGGGTTCCCCTATTCTTCTTCCTGGAGACCGAACTCGTCGTCGATCCTGTCCTGGCGCCAGTTCTGGACAAAGATCAGAACGACGAAGGCGATCAGCGAGCCCTGCACGGTCATGTAGAATCCCAGAGGAAAGCCCATGAAGCTGACGCTGTTGAGCGGACCAGCGAACCATGGGATCAATATGGCGAAGATGAACCAGAGAAAAAGGATCACAAAGGTCAGATTTCTTGTCTTCCCCCAATATCGATCCATTTGCTCCGGATTAAGTTTTACCTCGTTGCCGGACATTAAATCCCTCCTCCCTATCTGGGCCGGCGAGCGATAGCGTGCCGGCACACCTCCTCGTCATCGTATGGAATCAGCGCATGATGACGATTACAAAATCTTACGCGCGTGCTATCGCGAATAGAAATGCGACATTGGTCGTAGGAAGTCAGTTGCATATGCCGGCGCTTGGGGAGTGGGTAGCGTCCTGCCAATGTCGGAGGTCTTCGTCCGGCCGCGATGCATGCCGGCGCGATTGTGAGGGAGAGGCAATGTGATAATCGACAGGGCGCGCGCGCTGGTGGGGCGGTTTTCCGGGCTTTTCAGCCTGCGTTTCGACAGGGCGCCGATCGCCACCGCCGAAGCGATGCATCATTTCGTGGCGAGCCGATCCGCCTTCGTCTCGCAGAAAAAGCTCTACGGTTATCTGAAGGCGCGCATGGGCACGCGCTATCCGCTTCTGTTCGAGGATGCGGTTTTCATGGATTCGGTGAATGTGGCGAAGGTCCATGTCTTCGCTGCCGCCCTTTCCGACCTGACGATCCACACGGTCGCGCGGGTGGCGGTGGTGGGCGGGCTCACCCATGAGGAAAGCGCGCGTCTTGCCCGGCAATGCCGCCTGGCCGGGCTCGCGGACAACGAGCAACAGCTTTCCGACATGGATGCGCGCGCGGCATGGGAAAAGGCTTTCGAGGCGCGCCTTGCGGGGGTACATTGGGAGAACATGGCTGCCGGTGGCGATGCCTTCACCGAAAGCCCCGCCGCCTTGTTTCAATGGGCGCCGATCGCCGACGAACTGAAAAAGCTGGACCGCGAAATCGTCGAGAACTCCATACGCTTCGCCTATGGCGAGGTGACACGGGATTTTCGCCGCCGCGCCGATGTTGGCGCGATTGCGCGGGACTGGCGAGGCGAGGGCGGCGCTGAGGCCGGTGTTTTCGCAGGGTGAAAAGAGAGCCCCGCCGGAAGGCGAGGCTCCGTCGTTTCCTGAACGCCACGGGTTGTCGAGAACGGCCCGTGGCGCAATCGGTTAAACCGAGTAGTACATGTCGAACTCGACCGGGTGCGGCGTCATTTCGTAGCGCAGCACTTCGGCCATCTTCAGTTCGATATAGGCGTCGATCTGGTCGTCGTCGAAAACGCCGCCGGCCTTCAGGAAGCCGCGGTCCTTGTCGAGGCTCATCAGCGCTTCGCGCAGCGAGCCGCAGACGGTCGGCACTTTCTTCAGCTCCTTCGGCGGCAGGTCATACAGATCCTTGTCCATCGCCTGGCCGGGATGGATCTTGTTCTTGATGCCGTCGATGCCGGCCATCAGCATGGCGGCAAAGGCCAGATACGGGTTCGCGCCCGGATCCGGGAAGCGGACCTCGACGCGCTTCGCCTTCGGCGATGAGCCGAAGGGGATGCGGCAGGAGGCCGAGCGATTGCGCGCCGAATAGGCGAGCAGAACAGGGGCCTCGAAGCCCGGCACCAGACGCTTGTACGAATTGGTGATCGGGTTGGTGAAGGCGTTGATCGCCTTGGCGTGCTTGATGATGCCGCCGATGTAGAACAGGCAGCTCTCGGACAGGCCGGCATATTCATTGCCGGCGAATGTCGGCTTGCCGTCCTTCCAGATCGACTGGTGCACGTGCATGCCCGAGCCGTTGTCGCCGTAGATCGGCTTCGGCATGAAGGTGGCCGTCTTGCCGTAGGCGTTGGCGACCTGGTGCACGGCATATTTGAACTTCTGCACGCTGTCGGCGCTCTTCAGCAGCGGCTCGAACTTGATGCCGAGCTCATGCTGGGCAGCCCCCACCTCATGGTGGTGCTTTTCGACCAGGACGCCCATTTCGGCCAGCACCGTCAGCATCTCGGAACGCATGTCCTGCGCCGAATCGATCGGCGGGACGGGGAAGTAGCCGCCCTTTATGCGCGGCCGATGGCCCAGATTGCCCGTCTCGTAATCGGTGTCGTCGTTGGACGGCAGTTCGCTGCAGTCCAGCTTGAAGCCGGTGTTGAACGGGTCTGCCTTGTACTTGACGTCGTCGAAGATGAAGAATTCCGGCTCGGGTCCGATGTAGATTGCGTCGCCCAGGCCTTCGGACTTGACGAATGCCTCGGCCTTCTTGGCGGTGCCGCGCGGGTCGCGGTTGTAGGCCTCGCCGGAAATCGGGTCGAGGATGTCGCAGATCACGACCATGGTCGACTGGGCGAAGAAGGGATCCATATGCGCCGTTTCCGGCTCCGGCATGAGCACCATGTCGGATTCGTTGATCGCCTTCCAGCCGCCGATGGACGATCCGTCGAACATGACGCCATCGGCGAACATGTCCTCATCGACTGCCGCGACATCCATGGTGACATGATGAAGCTTGCCCCTTGGGTCGGTGAAGCGCAGATCGACGAATTTTACGTCATTGTCCTTGATCTGCTTCAAGATGTCCTGTGCTGTCGTCATAATCGCTTTCCTGTTTGGGATGGTATTGCCTGGATGTGCCCGTACGAATGGCTGGGACGGAAGGGGGAGGAGTGGATCAAACGGCGTCCGCGCCGGTCTCGCCGGTGCGGATGCGGATGACCTCCTCGACATTGGTGACGAAGATCTTGCCGTCGCCGATGCGGCCGGTCTGGGCCGCCTTGCGGATCGCCTCGATGGCGGCTTCGACCATCTCGTCGGGAATGACGACCTCGATCTTCACCTTGGGAAGGAAATCGACGACATATTCGGCGCCGCGATACAGTTCCGTATGACCCTTCTGGCGGCCGAAACCCTTCGCCTCGATGACGGTGATGCCTTGCAGGCCGACTTCCTGGAGGGCTTCCTTCACCTCGTCGAGCTTGAAGGGTTTGATGATCGCTTCGACCTTTTTCATGCCGGGATGGTCTCCAATGGTTTCAAGGACGTGTTTGCCGCGCCCCATGTCGTTCCGGTTCGGTTAAAGCACGAAACATGCCAAGTTCTGGCCAAGACTTGCATGAACCATGCCAAGCGCTGCATTGTGGACCCTCAGCGCAGCCAATCGTGGATTTTACGGCGCTGAAGCAGCGGCAGGCGCCGGTTGAAAGCGTTAAAATGCGCCAGCGGCTCCATGGCGCAGTCTGGCCTGTGCTTAAAAAATATGCAATGCGCTGAAGAAAGCGACAGAGGGCGATGCGAGCGGAAATTCTGACACCCGAGGAGATGGGCGATATCGATCGCCGGGCTGCGGTGTCCGGCCCATTCGACGGCTACCGGCTGATGCGCAATGCGGGCGATGCCGTCGTGGCGGAAACCCTGGCGCGGTTTGCCGACGCCGCCGGCTTCGATGTCCTGTGCGGTCCCGGCAACAATGGCGGAGACGGCTATGTGGTGGCGCGGCTCCTGGCCGAGCACGGGCTGGACGTGCTTCTGTTTGCCGGTGCGCTGCCGCGCGAGGGGAGCGACGCGGCGCTGGCGGCAGGCGATTGCCCTTTGACCGGCGCGCCGTTCGATGCCTTCCAGCCGAAACCCGACCGCGTTGTGATCGACGCGCTGTTCGGCGCGGGGCTTTCAAAACCGGTTTCCGGCGTGGAGGCCGAAATCATCGGGCGCGTGGCGGCGGCGGGCGCGCGCGTGGTGGCGATCGATCTGCCGTCGGGCGTTTCCGGCGCCAGCGGACAGGTCCTCGGCGCGGCGTTCGACGCGGCGCTGACGGTGACCTTCTTTCGCAGGAAACCGGGCCACCTTCTCTATCCCGGCCGGGCGCTGTGCGGCGAAACGGTGCTTGCCGATATCGGCATCGCCGATGCGCTGTTGCGCCAGACGGGCGTCGCGCTTTGGGAGAACGAACCGGCGCTGTGGCAGCCTTTGTTCCCGTCCGCCGCGCCGGAAGCGCACAAATACACGCGCGGCCATGTGGCCGTCTTTTCCGGCGGGCCGACCGCCACGGGCGCGGCACGCCTGGCAGCCCGCGGCGCAGCGCGGATCGGCGCCGGCGCGGTGACGCTGCTTTCGCCGGCCGGCGCCCTGATGGTCAATGCCATGCACCTGACCGCCATCATGCTCAGGCGTGCCGAGACGGTGGCGGAGGTCGAGCGATTTTTTGCCGAGCGCCGGCCGGCGGTGGCCGTTCTCGGGCCCGGGTTCGGCGTCGGCGACAAGGCGCGCGCCTTCGCCCTTTGCGCATTGCGGCAGGACGCCGCCGGGCTGCGCGGGCTGGTGCTCGATGCCGATGCGATCAGCGCCTTTTCCACGAACCCGCAGGAACTGTTCGATGCCGCGCGGGAGGCGGGGGCTCCGTCGCTCGTGCTGACGCCGCATGAGGGCGAGTTCGGGCGGCTGTTTCCCGGCCTTGCCGGTCAGTCGGGTGCGCCGAAGGTCGAGCGGGCGCGGCAGGCGGCGAAACTGGCCGGGGCAATCGTCGTGCTGAAGGGCGCCGACACGGTGATCGCCGACCCGGATGGCCGCGCCGCCATCAACACCAACGCGACGTCAGTGCTCGCCGCGGCAGGTTCCGGCGACGTGCTGGCGGGCATCATCGCCGGATTGATGGCGCAAGGCATGCCGGCTTTCGAGGCGGCGTGCGCCGGGGTGTGGCTGCACGCTGAAGCCGGGCAGTTGTTCGGGCCGGGATTGATTGCCGAGGACCTGCCGGAACTGCTTCCAGAGGTGCTGGCCGACCTCACCGGGTAGCCCCTGAACGGTTGGTGTCAGTCGCGGACCCGCTGCATCAGGGCCTGCGCGGCCTGTGGAGCGCGTATCTTGCCCTCGTGGATGAAATAGACGAACACGTCGCGCGGCTTCTTCTGCGGCGTGAAGGACGGATCGGCCAGCGGCAGGTCGTCGGGCTGGCCGCCCTCGGCCCAGAGTTCCGCGCGCCTCGCCCAGGCATCGAGTTCCGCCGGCGGATAGGCGGTGGGAATGGAATCCTCGCCGCGCTGCAGCCGCGCATAGACAAAGTCTCCGGTGATGTCGGCGAATTCCGGATAGATGTTGTGATGGGCATAGCAAATGGCCGCGCCGTATTTGTGCGCCAGCGCGATGAATTCCGGGACGACGAAGCTGTCGTGGCGCACCTCCAGCACATGGCGCAGACCGACACCGTCGCGCGCTGCCGGCAGCAGTTTCAGAAACCCCTCGAAGTCGTCCGGATCGAACTTCTTCGTCGGCGCGAACTGCCAGACCAGCGGACCGAGCTTGTCGCCCAGCTCGGAAATGCCCGAACCAAGAAATTTCTCAAGCGATTCAGCCGCATCCGACAAGACCTTGCGGTTCGTCACGAAGCGGTTTCCCTTCAGCGCGAAGACGAAGTCATCCGGCGCATCGCTGCCCCATTTGGCATACACCGCCGGCTTCTGGCTGCCGTAATAGGTGCCGTTCACCTCGATGGTCGGAATCTGCCGGCTGGCATATTCGAGCTGGCGCTTCTTGGGCAGATCGTCGGGATAGAACGTGCCTTCCCACGGCTCGAAGGTCCAGCCGCCGATGCCGGCGCGAATGGTGCCCCTGGTCATTGAAAATTACTCCGCTGCCTGTGCCTTGCCGGCGGGGCGCCGCTCGAGAAGCTCCTTCAGGAACCTGCCCGTGTAGCTGCGCTGCTCGGCCATGATGTCGTCGATCGAGCCGGCGGCGACCAGTTCGCCGCCGCCATCGCCGCCCTCCGGACCGAGATCGAGCACCCAATCGGCGGTCTTGATGACCTCCAGATTGTGCTCGATCACCACCACCGTGTTGCCCTGGTCGACCAGCTCATGCAGCACTTCAAGAAGCTTGGCCACATCGTGGAAATGCAAGCCAGTCGTTGGTTCGTCCAGAATATACAAGGTGCGGCCCGTGGCGCGTTTCGACAATTCCTTGGCTAGCTTGATGCGCTGCGCCTCGCCACCCGAAAGCGTGTTGGCCTGCTGGCCGACATGGATATAGCCGAGGCCGACGCGCGACAGCGTGACCAGCTTGTCGCGCACGGCCGGCACGGCGGCGAAGAACTCGACGCCCTCATCGACCGTCATCTCCAGCACGTCGGCGATCGATTTTCCCTTGAAGGTGACGTCGAGCGTTTCGCGGTTGTAGCGCTTGCCGTGGCAGACGTCGCAGGTGACGTAGACATCGGGCAGGAAGTGCATCTCGATCTTGATGACGCCGTCGCCCTGGCAGGCTTCGCAGCGCCCGCCCTTGACGTTGAACGAGAAGCGGCCCGGCTGGTAGCCGCGCGCCTTGGATTCGGGCAGGCCGGCGAACCAGTCGCGGATCGGCGTGAAGGCGCCCGTATAGGTCGCCGGGTTGGAGCGCGGCGTCCGGCCGATGGGCGACTGGTCGATGTCGATCACCTTGTCGAGGTGTTCCAGCCCCTCGATGCGGTCGTGTTCGGCCGGATGCTCGCGCGACCCCATGATGCGGCGCGAGGCGGATTTGAACAGGGTCTCGATCAAAAGGGTCGACTTGCCGCCGCCCGACACGCCGGTGACGGCGGAGAAGGTGCCGAGCGGGATTTCCGCCGTCACGTTCTTCAGATTGTTGCCGCGCGCGCCGACGACGCGGATGCGCCGCTTCTTGGGGATTTCCCGCCGCGTCTGCGGCATCGGTATGGCCAGCGCGCCGGTCAGGTACTTGCCGGTGATCGAAGCGGGGTTGGCCATGATGTCGCGCGGCGTGCCCTCGGCGATGATCTGTCCGCCATGCACGCCGGCTGCCGGGCCGATATCGACCACATGGTCGGCGGTGAGGATGGCATCCTCGTCGTGCTCGACGACGATGACCGTGTTGCCGAGATCGCGCAGATGGCGCAGCGTGGCAAGCAGCCGGTCGTTGTCGCGCTGGTGCAGGCCGATGGACGGCTCGTCGAGCACGTAAAGCACGCCGGTCAGGCCGGAGCCGATCTGCGAGGCAAGCCGGATGCGCTGGCTTTCGCCGCCCGACAGCGTGCCCGAATTGCGCGACAGGGTCAGATAGTCGAGGCCGACATCGTTGAGGAAGGTCAGCCGCTCGCGGATCTCCTTGAGGATGCGGGCGGCGATCTCGTTCTGTTTGCCGTTCAGGCGCTCCGGCAACGTTTCGAACCACTGGCCGGCCTTGCGGATCGACATCTGCGTCACTTCGCCGATGTGCAGGCGGTCGATCTTGACGGCCAGCGCCTCGGGTTTCAGCCGGTGGCCGCCGCAGGCGGGGCAGGGGTGCGCCGACATGTAGCGCTCGATCTCCTCGCGCATCCAGGCCGATTCCGTCTCCTTCCAGCGGCGCTGCAGATTGACGACGACGCCCTCGAAGGGCTTTGTCGTGCGGTAGCTGCGCAGGCCGTCATCGTAGTCGAAGGCGATCTTCCTGTCGCCGGTGCCGTTGAGAATGGCGTCCTTCGCCTCATCCGGCAGGTCGCGCCAGCGGTCGCCGACCTTGAAACCGAATTCGCGGCCGAGCGCTTCCAGCGTCTGCAGGTAGTAGGGCGAGGTGGATTTGGCCCAAGGGGCCACGGCCCCCTCGCGCAGAACGATGCTGTCGTCCGGCACCACCATGTCCGGGTCGATGGCGCGCTGGCTGCCGAGCCCGTCGCAGGCCGGGCAGGCGCCGGCCGGGTTGTTGAACGAGAACAGGCGCGGCTCGATCTCGGCAATGGTGAAGCCGGAGACCGGACAGGCGAACTTTTCCGAGAAGACGATCCGCTCATGGGTCTCGTTCTTCGATTTGTTGGCGCTGCCGCCTTCCGCCGTCTCGGCCTCGGGCAACGGCTTGTCGGCGAATTCTGCCACCGCCAGACCATCGGCGAGACGCAGACAGGTCTCGAGCGAATCCGCCAGGCGCGTGGCGAGATCGTCGCGCACGACGACGCGGTCGACCACCACGTCGATGTCGTGCTTGTACTTCTTGTCGAGCGCCGGCGCGTCGGCGATCTCGTAGAAGGCGCCGTCGATCTTGACTCGCTGAAAGCCCTTCTTCTGCAGTTCGGCCAGTTCCTTGCGATACTCGCCCTTGCGGCCGCGCACGATGGGCGCCAGCACATAGAGCCTGGTGCCTTCCTCCAGCGCCATCACGCGGTCGACCATCTGGCTGACCGTCTGGCTCTCGATCGGCAGGCCGGTGGCCGGCGAATAGGGCACGCCGACACGGGCGAACAGCAGCCGCATGTAATCGTAGATTTCCGTCACCGTACCGACGGTCGAGCGCGGGTTGCGCGAGGTGGTCTTCTGCTCGATGGAGATGGCCGGCGACAGCCCGTCGATCTGGTCGACATCGGGCTTCTGCATCATCTCCAGGAATTGCCGCGCATAGGCCGACAGGCTTTCGACATAGCGGCGCTGGCCCTCGGCATAGATCGTGTCGAAGGCGAGCGACGACTTGCCCGAGCCCGACAGGCCGGTCATGACGATCAGGCTCTCGCGCGGCAGATCGAGATCGACGTTCTTCAGATTGTGTTCGCGCGCACCGCGAATGGAAATGAACTTGTGTTCGGGCATGCCCCGTCGCTGCCTTCTCGATAAATGGACAGGCCGGCATTGGCCGGCCACGCTTCATGTAGGAAACGCAGCGCAAATGTCGATGACCGCACACAAGGTCCCGAAGGCGGCCACGTCTCGCCGCTGATGCGTTTTCCCGTTTTTTGCCGCAAAGGGCAAGCGAAAAGAACAAAGGCCGAACAACATCCTGACAAAACAATCGATGCCCCTGCATCCCGGTGCTTCGATCACATTTTGATTCGCGGGCGCCGTGTCGCTTGACCCCCGTGCGGCGGAGGCGCAGTATCGGCGCGTCAGGGTTCGCAGGCGCGATGACGCCGTTCTGACCGGGTGCCGGTGGGCACCACGAACCGGCCAGCGCCGCTTGAGCCTCCTGACAAATGAGCAATGGACCTGAATCGCGAACTTGGAGGGAGGCATGACTCCACCTGACCGATCGCCCTGGCTTCGCAAGACAGGCGAAGCCACAGTCGGCTGATCCGACCGTCCGGCTTTGCGAAAGCGGAACCGCTTTCGCGCTGCAGAAAACGGGACGATCCGAAGACGATACGCTCTCTTTCAGGGATGCGTCGTCGGGAAGTGTGACCACGCTGGTGGCTGGCTGCCCAATCAATGAAAATCTTACAATCCATCAGGAGCGGCAAGGCCGCACATCCTGAGAGAAAGCCGGTAAAACCCTCCCGGCAAAAGGGTCTGAGACCCAGAGCCCCGCGCGCTCGAAACGGAAGCGGCGGGGCTTTTCATCGTGCGCCATCGGGGCGCGCTGCCGGGCGCGGGCGGCGGCTGGCGCCGCAAATCTCAGGCCGTCATCCGGGATTCGACCGGCGCGGTTGACAAGGTGGCCGCGTAATGAGAACATAATAGGAACAAATGAACTGTGGACGAGGCGGCGCGCGGCGCAGCCAGCCGGCGCGCCGGCCGGTGGCTTGCGATAGAGTGCGCCGCAGATTTCGGACAAGCGTGGAGAAGCGTCATGGCGGGCAGCGTCAACAAGGTCATTCTGGTGGGCAATCTGGGTGCTGATCCCGAAATCCGCCGGCTCAATTCGGGCGACCCGGTCGTCAACATGCGCATCGCCACGTCGGAGAGCTGGCGCGACAAGGCGAGCGGCGAGCGCAAGGAAAAGACCGAATGGCACAACGTCGTGATTTTCAATGACAATCTGGCCAAGGTCGCCGAGCAGTATCTGAAGAAGGGCGCCAAGGTTTACATCGAGGGCCAGCTGCAGACACGCAAATGGACCGACCAGAGCGGCCAGGACCGCTACACGACGGAAGTGGTGCTGCAGAAGTTCCGCGGCGAGTTGCAGATGCTCGATGCCCGTGGCCAGGGCGGTGGTGACCAGGCCGGCTATGGCGGGCAGGGCGGCTATAGCGGCGGCGGTCGAAACTCCGATTTCGGCCAGTCGGGCCCAGCGGACAGTTCCGGCGGTGGCGGCGGCCATTCGCAGAATCTCGACGACGAGATCCCGTTCTGACGGGTCGTTCGATCGGTTGAGCCTGACGCGGTAGCGGCGTTGCCTCAGCGTGTCAGGACGATGAAAATACTGATGCAACAAGCCGGTCAAATGACCGGCTTGTTGCGTTTTTGGCATCGGCGCATCGGGGATACGACCAGGCTGTCGGATATGACTGCCACAAATCCCGGATCGGCTGGGTACCCCCACATCGCGCCTCTATGGGTCTTTCGGTGGAGGAAGATCATCATGGCGCCGCAATCGTTTCGGAACGATGCCCGGAATGCGCTTCGGCGCAGCACACTGGAAGGTTTTCGTGCCAGACGGGTTCATCGTTTCATGGAAACGCTGCCCCGCTCTATCTCCTTGTTTTTCTGCATTTGTGCGGACGTCAGATGCTTCCACCCGGCAGCTCAAATGCCATAGACACCCCTGGAATGATTCACTCCATGTCACGCATTCTCCATGCATCGTTCATCACCTTCTGGCTGCTCGGCTCCGCATTGGCACAGGAAGCGGCGACTTCTGACGGCGGCGGCGATCGTGCCTCCGGCTGGCCGGCGAAAAAATGCCTGCTGTTCCGACAAATCACGGACGAGGCGCTGGCGCGCATCGGCGTCGAGGGGATGGGGCCGGCGTTTCTGGAGAAGCAGGAGCGATTCATCGCCTCCGGATGCCTGATGCGCATCGCCATCTGCCCGACCGCGCCGAAGGAACTCGACTATGCCAATCTCGTCTCGCTGCAGATGATGAATGCCGGGGCGACGGGGTCTTTCCTGCCCTTTGCCTGTCGGTGAGGTCTAGATCACGATGACTTTGGATTGGCTCAATCCAAAATCATCGTGATCGCTCTCAATAAGTTAGAGCGGGATGCGGGCGGAAAACCGTTTCACACTTTTCCTCATCCCGCTCTAGTCAGCCGAAGAGAAGCACGCGGCAGCGCCCGCCGGCATCGGCGGCCGGGGCGCCCGGCTCGCGGACGATCAGCGCGTTGGCTGCGGCCAGCGTCGTCAGCATCGATGAATCCTGCACGGGAAACGGTGTGGCGATCAGCCCATCCGGGCCGGCGGCCACCGAAGCGCGGATGTAGTCGCGGCGTTCGTCATTGGCCTTGAGCGGCGTGCTCAGCACGGCGCTGCGCAGATCCGGCGTAAAGGCGCGCTGCCCCAGGCGTGCCGCCAGCGGACGCAGGAAGAGATGGGCGCAGACGAGGCTCGAGACCGGGTTGCCCGGCAGGCCTAGCACGCGCATATCGCCCAGCCGCCCGAACATCAGCGGCTTGCCCGGCCGCATGGCAATCTTCCAGAAATCGAGCGATACGCCGGCGTCGAGCAGCGCCTGGCGCACCAGGTCGCGGGCGCCGACGGAAGCGCCACCGAGCGTGACGAGCACATGGGCGCCGGCGTCGCGCGCCTTGAGGATCGCCCCGGTGATCGTCGCGGCATCGTCGGCGACGATGCCGAGATCGAGGATGCGCGCGCCTTCCGCCTTGGCCAGCGCGCCGATGGCGAAGCCGTTGGAGGCGACGATCTGGTCCGGGCCGCAGGGTTCGCCGGGCAGCACGAGCTCGTCGCCGGTCGCCAGGATGGCGATCAGCGGGCGCGCCGTTACCGGCAGGGTGGGATGGCCGGCCGCGGCAGCCAGGCCGATGGCGGCGGCATTGAGCAGCCGACCCTCATCGAGCATTGCCTGGCCCTGGCGAAAGTCCAGCCCGGCGCGGCGGATATGGCGTCCCCTCTCGACGGAGATCATCGCCTCGATCCGGCTCTCGGCGAGGGTGCGGGCGTTTTCCTGGATGAGGATCGTATCGGCGTTTTCGGGCACCGGTGCGCCGGTGAAGATGCGCACCGCCTGACCAGGGCCGAGCCTGCCGTGAAAACGGCTTCCGGCAGCCGATTCGCCGATGACGTCCAGTTCAACGGGCACCGTCTCCAGATCGGCGGCGCGCACGGCATAGCCGTCCATGGCCGATGCGTCGAAGGGCGGCTGGGTGCGGGTGGCGCTCAGCGGTCTTGCCAGCACGCGGCCGTCGGCATCGGCGATGCGCACCGTCTCGGCCGGCAGCGGCTTGACGCCCTCCAGGATGCGTTCAAGTGCCTCGTCGACCGGCAGCAAAGCCATGTTCAATACCCGTCGGCGCGCCAGGCGCCCGATTTGCCGCCGGTCTTCTGCAAAAGGCGAATGCCGCTCAAGACCATACCTTTGTCGAGCGCCTTGGCCATGTCGTAGATGGTCAGGCAGGCGACGGAGACCGCCGTCAGCGCTTCCATCTCGACGCCAGTGCGGCCATCGACCCGCACTTCGGCGGTCACGCGCAGGCCGGGCAGGGCACGGTCCGGCTCGATGTCGACGGTAACCTTCGACAGCATGAGCGGGTGACAAAGCGGGACCAGCTCATGCGTCTTCTTGGCGGCCATGATGCCGGCGATGCGCGCCGTGGCGAGCACGTCGCCTTTCTTGGCGTTGCCGGAAAGAATGGCTTCCAGCGTTTCAGGTTGCATCGTCACGGCGCCTTCGGCGATGGCGCGGCGCCGGGTCTCTTCCTTGCCGCCGACATCGACCATGCGGGCCTCGCCGGTGGCGGAAAGATGCGTCAACTTGCTCCCGGCGCCGCCCATCGCGCTCAGACCGTCGCCTGCGGGGCGTCAAGACCCAAAAGGGCGCGGGTCGCGGCGGTCACGTCGGCCTGGCGCATCAGGCTCTCGCCGACCAGGAACGACATCATGCCGGCGCGCGCCAGCCGGCGGCAGTCCTCGTTGGTGAAGATGCCGCTCTCGCCGACCACGATCCGCCCCTCCGGCACGCGCGGTGCCAGGCGTTCGCTGGTCTCGAGCTTGGTCTCGAAGGTGCGCAGGTCCCGATTGTTGATACCGATCAGCCGCGAGGATAGTTCGAGCGCACGCTCCAGCTCCTCCTCGTCATGCACCTCGACGAGAACGTCCATGCCAAGATCCACGGCGGCGTCTTCGAGTGCGTGGGCTTCGGCATCCGACACGCAGGCCATGATGATCAGGATCGCATCGGCGCCCCAGGCGCGGGCCTCGAACACCTGATAGGGCTCGAACAGGAAGTCCTTGCGCAGAATCGGAAGCGCGCAGGCTTCCCGCGCCATACCCAGGAATTCGGGGGCGCCCTGAAAAGAAGGGGTATCGGTGAGCACAGAAAGGCAAGTGGCGCCGCCTGACTCATAGGCTGCCGCAAGTTCCGCCGGCTGGAAATCGGCGCGGATCAGCCCGCGCGAAGGGCTGGCCTTCTTGATCTCGGCGATCAACGCAAACCGGCCGGCGGCCTTCTTTTTCGCGAGGGCATCGGCAAAGCCTCGCGGGGGCGCCGCATCCTTCGCCATGGCAGCGAGTGTGCCGACCGGCAAAGCCGCCTTTGCCGCTTCGATCTCCTTACGCTTGTAAGCCTCAATCTTCCGCAAAATATCAGTCATGCTTAAAATGCCTTTGGTTGGAAATATCTATCAGTCGCTCGAGTGCCCTTTCCGCTTGACCTCGGTCGATGGATTCGGCCGCGAGCTTAATGCCGTCTTTCAAAGTCTTTGCCCGACCCGCTACCACCAGGGCGGCGCCGGCGTTGAGAGTTGCAATGTCGCGATAGGGGTTTTTCTCGCCCTTCAAAACGGCGCGCAAGGCCTGGGCGTTGTGTTCGGCGTCGCCGCCTTTCAGATCGGCCATCGACACGCGTTTCAAGCCGATTTCTTCCGGTGTGATCTCGAAATGGCGGACCTGTCCGTCCTCGAGCGCGGCCACCTGGGTGACGCCGGCGGTGGTCATCTCGTCGAGGCCGGCTCCATGCACGACCCAGACGGTCTCCGAGCCCAGTTGCTGCAGAACCTTGGCCAGCGGGGTAACCCATTCGGGGGCGAAGACGCCGACGAGCTGGCGACGCACGCCGGCCGGATTGGACAGCGGGCCGAGCAGGTTGAAGATGGTGCGCGTGCCGAGCTCGACGCGCGAAGGGCCAACATGGCGCATCGCCGAATGATGGGCCGGGGCGAACATGAAGCCAAGCCCGGCCTCGGCGATGCAGGCGGCGATCTCCTTCGGCCCGAGCTCGATATCGATACCGAGCGCGGCCAATGTGTCGGCAGCGCCCGAACGCGAAGAGAGCGCGCGGTTGCCGTGCTTGGCGACCGGCACGCCGGCGCCGGCAACGATGAAGGCGGCGCAGGTCGATACGTTGTAGGAACCGGAGGCATCGCCGCCGGTGCCGACGATGTCGACGGCATCGTCCGGGGCGGACACCGAGAGCATCTTGTCGCGCATGGTGGCGACGGCGCCGGAAATTTCCTCGACCGTTTCGCCGCGCACGCGCAGCGCCATCAGGAAACCGCCGATCTGGCTCGGCGTCGCGTCGCCCGACATGACAACGTCGAAGGCGTCGCGCGCTTCGTCGAAGGTCAGCGATGCGCCGGAAGCGACCTTGGCGATATGGGCTTTGAAATCGCTCATGGCCGGCTCAGAAGCTCAGGGCTTCCTGCATGGCGGCACGGTTGACCGTCACCGGGTATTTGCCCTGCAGGCGGGCGACCATCTGGTCGAGCAGATCGTCGGCAAGTGCGGAGCGGACCGCCGCGCGCTCGTTCTCGGGCACGCTTTCCGATCCGGCCGAGGCCGGCTCGAAAACTTCGGCCACCTGGAACAGGACCTGTCCGTCGCCGGCGGCGTTGGCGAAAATTCCCGTTCCGTCGCGCGGCACGGCGAAGACGGCGGCCACGCCGGACTGGCCGAGATCGGCATCGTTGGCGGTTCGCTTGAGGCCGCGCTTGATCTGCTTTTCCTGGCCGACGGCAGCGGCGATCTCGTCGAGCGGCTTGCCGTCCTTCAGTTCTTTGACCAGTTCGGCCGCCCGCGTGGCGAGGCGCTGCGCGCTCTCGGCCTGCATCCAGTCGGCCGCCGCTTTCTCGCGCACCTCGTCAAGCGTGCGGTCGCGCTCAGGCGTGATTCCCTCGACCTCGTAGAAGACGAAACCACTGCCGCCCAGGGAAAGCGGTGCATTTTCGACGCCGGAATCGGTCTCGAACACCTCGCGCAGCAATGCGGCCGATTGCGGCAGGTCGTTGACGACGGTGCCGTCGGGGCGCTGCGCGTTGCGATCGACCGCATCGATGGTGCGCGGGGTGAGTCTCAGGCGCTCGGCCGCCTCGGCCATCGTCGTGCCGCTGGCACGCGCATCCTCATAGGAATCATGCACGTCGAGCAGGATGCGGTTCGCCTCCTCGAGCGCCAGATCCTGGCGGATCTCGTTCTCAACCTCGGCAAGCGGCTGGACGATTTCCGGGGTGATTTCCGTCACGTGCAGGATCACCGGGCCAAACGCGCCATCGATCACGTCGCTGAACTGGTTTTCATCCAGCGCAAAGGCTGCCTCTGCAATGGTGCTATCGGCGATTTCCGACTTGGCCAGCGTGCCGAGCGCGATGTCCTGCGGCGACTTGCCGGCGGCCGTCGCCACGTCGGCGAAGCTCTTGCCGTCGAGCAGGTCCTTCAAGGCGCTGGCAGCGGCATCCTTGTTGGCGAAGACGATCTGCTCGATGCCGCGCTTTTGTGGCGTGGTGTAGCGGTCGCGCAGATCCTGATAGGCTTTCTCGACCTGTTCGCCGGAGACGGAAGCGGGATCGGCGATGTCGGACGGTTCGAGCTTCACATAGGTGAATTTGCGATACTCCGGCGCGGCGTAGTCGGCCTTGCGCTCGTCGAACCAGGCTTGCAGGGCCGAGGCTTCCGGCTCATCGATCGGCTCGACCAGAGAACGGGGCAGCGGCACATACTCCACGGTCCGGTCCTCGCCACGGTAAAGCGCCATGTTCTTCAACATCTCGTCGGGAACGGCAAGGCCGTCCGTCGCCGCTTCGACGATCTGCTGGCGGATCGCCACCTGCTCGCGATTTTTCAGGTAATCCTGGGGGCGCATGCCGATCTGCCGCAGGACGAAATCGAACTGCTGGCGATCGAAACGGCCGTTGGCGCCGCGGAAGGCGGGGTCCTCGGCGGTCAGTTCAGCCAGCCTGTCGCTCGACAGGCCAAGACCGAGCTGCCGAGCCTCCTCGTCAAGCAGGACGCCAGCGGCCAATTGCTGCATGACCTGGTCGTCCAGGCCAAAGGCGACGGCCTGTTCACGCGTCACGCGCGTGCCCAGGCGCTGCGACAGCGCATTGATCTGCCGGTCGTAGGCAAGACGGAAATCGAGCATGGAGACCGATGCGTCGCCTGCCGTCAAAACGCTGCGCGACTGGTCGTTGAGGATTTGCCCGGAAATTCCCCAGACCGCAAAGCTCACGACGAGCAGGCCAAGCAGCAACTTGGCGATCCAGGTGGAAGCGGCGTTTCTGAGACTGTCGAGCATGGCGGTTCCGGTATTCCTCGATGAGTTTTCAATGCTTGTACCCCACAAAGCGCAATAGCGCCCCTAAAGTCCAGTGTCGATAGCCGAGTGTCGATCGCTACTCCCCCGCGCAGATTGCTTTGTCGTGGGTTTTTGCTAGGGAAGGAGAAGCGCAAAGCAGAACAAGGAAGAGGCCGCATGACGCCTGGTATTCGCCCCCTGATCGCCGGCAACTGGAAAATGCATGGCACTGGCGCCTCGCTTGCCGAGTTGAGCGCCATCGCCGCCGGCGATATCCCCGCATCGGAGGCGCTGATTTGCGTGCCGGCCACGTTGCTGTCGCGAGCCAAGGACGCGCTCGAAGGCGGCGCGGTTCTGCTCGGCGGGCAGGATTGTCATGCGTTGGCCTCCGGCGCCCATACGGGCGACGTCTCGGCGGAGATGCTGGCCGATGCCGGTGCCAGCCACGTCATCGTCGGCCATTCGGAGCGGCGCACCGACCATGGCGAAACGGATGCGGATGTGGCCGCCAAGGCGCAAGCCGCCTGGCGTGCCGGCCTGACGGCGGTGATCTGCATCGGCGAGACGAAAGACGAGCGCCAGCGCGGCGAGACGTTGGCGGTCCTGTCGCGGCAGATCGCCGGCTCCGTGCCGAAGGCGGCGGCCGCCGCCAACACGGTGATCGCCTATGAGCCGGTCTGGGCGATCGGTACCGGCTTGACCCCGACCGCCGCCGATGTCGCCGAGGCGCATGCGCATATCCGCGCCGAACTGTCCGGCCTGCTGGGCGGCGCGGCCGGCGCGATGCGCATTCTCTATGGCGGTTCGGTGAAGCCGTCGAATGCGGCGGAACTGCTGGGCATCGCCCATGTGGACGGCGCGCTGGTCGGCGGTGCGAGCCTGAAGGCCGCAGACTTTCTCGGCATCGTCGCGGCTTGCCCGGCCTGAACGCTGTCGTTTCGTGAAAACGGACTTGCGCCGGTCGTTCCACAACCTATTTTCTGGGTGTTGATGTGGCCGGGAGCCGCGAAGCGGGGAAATCCGGGCGATTTCGTCCTTTCAGGACAATGGGCGCAGCCTTCATCCTGAAAGAAGCGTCGCATCGGTCTTGGAAAAGCGGTGAAAGCCGTGTAATGAGCCGCGTCCGCATCTTGGCGGGCGCATCGAGCCGGAAAGCCGGAAGGTAACATGCAAACCGTCATCATCGTCATTCATCTGATCGTCGTGGTCGCGCTGGTCGGCGTGGTCCTCATGCAGCGCTCCGAAGGGGGCGGGCTCGGCGTCGGCGGCGGTTCCGGTTTCATGTCGGCGCGGGGCGCTGCCAATGCGCTGACCCGCACAACGGCTCTTCTGGCGGCGGCCTTTTTCGCCACCTCGCTGGCGCTGTCGCTGATCGCCCGTTACGGGGCGAGCCCAACCGATATCCTCGACCGCATCCCGGCGGGCAGCGAACAAATGCAGGACGGCTCGGGCGTTCTCGACCAGCTCGGCGGCAGTGGCGCAACGACGGGTGGCGAGACCGCGCCGGCTCCTGCCGGCGAGGGCAATGCCGAAGACCAGGTGCCGACCGACCAGTAATTCCTTGTTTTGCCAGGCATTCCGGCCGCTCTGATGGAGCGGTCGCTTCCGGCTGGCGCGAAACATTGTCCACCGCGAGGCGCAAAAAGATCTGCGGCTCATGATTTTTTGCTGGCGGAATCGCCGGCGTCCAGTTAAGCGATGAGTCCCATGGCGCGATATGTATTCATAACCGGCGGCGTGGTCTCCTCCCTCGGAAAAGGCATTGCAGCAGCAGCCCTTGGCGCGCTGCTCCAGGCCCGTGGGTACCGCGTCCGCATCCGCAAGCTCGACCCCTATCTGAATGTTGATCCGGGCACGATGTCGCCGTATCAGCATGGCGAGGTGTTCGTCACCGATGACGGGGCGGAAACGGACCTGGACCTTGGCCATTACGAGCGCTTCACCGGGCGTTCGGCCAACAAGCAGGACAACATCACCACCGGCCGCATCTACCAGAACATCATCGAGAAAGAGCGGCGCGGCGACTATCTGGGCGCCACGGTGCAGGTGATCCCGCACGTCACCGACGAGATCAAGCAGTTCGTGCTCGAAGGCAATGACGACTATGATTTCGTCTTGTGCGAGATCGGCGGGACGGTCGGCGACATCGAGGCGATGCCGTTCCTCGAGGCGATCCGCCAATTGGGCAATGAGTTGCCGCGCGGCAACGCCGTCTATGTGCATTTGACGCTGATGCCGTGGATTCCGGCGGCTGGCGAACTGAAGACCAAGCCGACCCAGCATTCGGTCAAGGAGTTGCGCTCGATCGGCATTGCGCCCGACATTCTCCTGGTGCGCGCCGACCGTGAAATTCCTTCGGAAGAGCGGCGCAAGCTGTCGCTGTTCTGCAATGTGCGCGAGCAGGCGGTGATCCAGGCGCTCGACGTGGCGCATATCTACGACGTGCCGATGGCCTATCATCGCGAAGGGCTCGATTCGGAAGTGCTGGCCGCCTTTGGTATCGACCCGGCGCCGAAGCCGCGCATGGAGCGCTGGCTGGAGGTCGCCGACCGCATCCACAACCCGGAAGGCCAGGTGACGATTGCCGTGGTCGGCAAATACACCGGCCTGAAGGACGCCTACAAGTCGTTGATCGAGGCGCTGTCGCATGGCGGCATGGCGAACCGGGTCCGCGTCAAGCTCGAATGGATCGAATCGGAGATCTTCGAAAAGGAAGACCCGGCGCCGTGGCTGGAAAAGGTGCACGGCATCCTGGTGCCCGGCGGTTTTGGCGAGCGTGGCGCCGAAGGCAAGATCCTGGCGGCGAAGTTCGCCCGCGAGCGCAAGGTGCCCTATTTCGGCATCTGCTTCGGCATGCAGATGGCCTGTATCGAGGCGGCGCGCTCCCTGGCGGGCATCGAGAATGCCTCGTCGACCGAGTTCGGCCCGACCAAGGAGCCCATCGTCGGCCTGATGACCGAATGGCTGAAGGGCAACATGCTGGAGAAGCGGACGGCGTCCGGCGATCTCGGCGGCACGATGCGGCTTGGCGCCTATGACGCCAGGCTGACACCCGGCACCAAGATTGCCGAAATATACGGCAGCGAGGACATTTCCGAGCGTCACCGCCATCGCTACGAGGTCAATATCGGCTACCGCGAGACGCTGGAAAAATGCGGCCTCGTGTTCGCCGGCCTGTCGCCCGACGGGGTGCTGCCCGAGACGATCGAATATCCCGACCATCCCTGGTTCATTGGCGTCCAGTACCACCCGGAACTGAAGAGCAAGCCGTTCGAGCCGCATCCGCTGTTCGCCTCATTCATCGGCGCTGCCGTGGAACAGTCACGCCTGGTGTGATAGGCTCCGCCCGCTTGATGGCGAGCGGGGGACAAGGCTGTGGCGACGCCGCTGGACGTTCTTTTCGACGATCCCGACAATTTGCCCGAGGACGGCGCGGTTCCGCAGGCAGTGGTCAACGAGATGCGCGATTTTTCCGCCTATCTCGACCAGACCGTGCCGCCGAAGCGCGTCATCGACCGCAACATCCTGATCGCCACCTGGAACATTGCCCATTTCCGCTCGCTGACGTGCAAATGGTCCGTGCCTCTGGCATCCAATGACAGTCCCAAACGCGATTACCGCTCGCTCTGGGCCATCGCCGAGGTGCTTTCGCGCTTCGACGTGATTGCCGTGCAGGAGGTCGGCGAGGATTTTCGCGCCTTGCGCTCGGCCATGAAGGTGCTCGGCCCCAATTGGAGCTTCCTGATGACGGACCGCAATGCGGGCGTCGGCGGCAATAACGAGCACATGGCCTATCTGTTCGACACGACGCGCGTGGCGCTGTCGGGGCTTGCCGGCGAACTGGTCGTGCCCGACGAGGCGGAGGAGTTCGGCTTCGATGCCGGCAGCTTCAAGAAGCAGTTCGCCCGCAATCCCTACGCCGTGTCGTTTCGCACGCGTGACACGACCTTCATCCTGGTGACGACGCATATCGACTATGGCGACGAGGACACGGAGCGCCTGCCGGAACTGCGCGGCATCGCCCGGTGGATGCAGAGCTGGGCGGCGCGCGAGCGGCGCTGGCATCACAATCTGATCGTCCTTGGCGATTTCAATCTCGAGCGCACCGGCAACAAGCTCTATGAAGCCTTCGTCGAGACGGGGCTCGAAGTGCCGTTCGTCCTGCAAAGCCACCCGCGCACCATCTATGCGCGGGCATCGGAACCGGAAAAATCCAGTTATCACGACCAGATCGCCTGGTTCTCCAAGGGCAACGCGGCGCTGATCGGCCTGGATCTGGTGGATGGCGGGATCGTCGAGATCTGGGGCCGGTTGCTGCGGGACCTCGGTTTGACCAAGCGCAATTTCGCCTTCCGCATTTCCGATCATCACCCGCTTTGGGTCGAGTTCCGCCTGCCGCAGGGCGAGACCGGCTGACGCCCTTGCATTGCGGCGGCGCATGGGGCACATGCGTGCCATGGTTTCCAGCAACGAGGCGCCGATGGCGCGTGCGCTTGATCATTGCGTCCTGCCGACCGCCGGTCTGGCAGCGGCCAGGCGAAGGCTGACGGCGCTCGGTTTCACGGTCGCGCCGGACGCGGCCCACCCCTTCGGCACCGGAAATTGCTGCGTTTTCTTCGCTGATGGGACCTATCTCGAACCGCTGGCAACTGTCGATGCCGCCGCCGCGCAGGTGGCTGCTGGCGCGGGCAACGTTTTCGTCGCACGCGATGCGGATTTCCGTGGGCGGATCGGCGAGGAGGGGTTTTCCGCCCTGGTGCTTGGCACGCCCGACGCCGATGCCGATCATGCCCGGTTCGTTGCCGGCGGGATTTCGGCCGGAGAACCGCTGTCCTTCTCCCGGCCTTTTGTCGATGCAGCCGGGGCTGAGGCCATCGCTTCGTTCAAGCTCGCCTTTGCCGCGCCGGATACCGGCGAGAACCGGTTCTTCTTCACCTGCCAGCGGGTCAATGCGCCCAAGGTGGACCGTGGCGCACTGGAGCGGCATGCCAATTGCGTGTCAGGCATCGCCTGCATTCTTATCACGGCGGCGGAACCAGGGGGCTACCGGTCGTTTCTGACGCAGTTCAGCGGGCAGGATCCCGTCTCGGGCGAGACCGGCGGCATCGATGTCCGGCTGGCCAATGCCGATCTGTCGCTGATGACGCCGGCGGCCTTTGCCGCGATCTGCGGCGCCGAACCGGCCGCGTTCGACGCCCGGCTGAATTTCGCCGGCATCGTCTTTCAGCTTGCCGCGCTCGCCGCGCTGCGGGCGCAATTTTCCGCCAATGACATTCTGTTCGCCGAGCATGGCGGGCGCATCATCGTGCCGCCGGCCGAAGGGCAGGGCACCACATTCGTTTTCGAGGAGTTTTCCGCATGAAGCCCAATCCGCGCGTCGCCATTGGCCAGGCCGTGTTCGCCAACGACGCGCCGCTGGCGCTGATCGCCGGCCCCTGTCAGCTCGAATCGCGCGACCACGCCTTCGACATGGCCGGCGCGCTGAAGGAACTGACGGCAAAGCTCGACCTCGGCTTCGTCTACAAGACCAGCTTCGACAAGGCCAACCGCACCTCGCTTTCGGGCCGGCGCGGGGCGGGGCTCGACGCCGCGCTGCCGATCTTCGCCGATCTGCGCAAGGAACTGGGCGTGCCGGTTCTCACCGACGTGCATACGGAAGAACAATGCCGCATCGTTGCCGACGCGGTCGATGTGCTGCAGATTCCGGCTTTCCTTTGCCGGCAAACCGACCTCCTGATCGCCGCCGCGGCGACCGGCAAGGTGGTGAATGTGAAGAAGGGGCAATTCCTGGCCCCGTGGGACATGAAGAACGTCATCACCAAGATCACCGATTCAGGTAATCCGAACGTGCTGGTGACAGAGCGCGGCACTTCCTTCGGCTACAACACGCTGGTGTCCGACATGCGCGGCCTGCCGCAAATGGCCGAGATGGGCGCGCCGGTGATTTTTGACGCAACGCATTCCGTGCAGCAGCCCGGCGGGCAGGGCGGCTCCACGGGCGGTGAACGCCGCTTTGTCGAAACGCTGGCGCGGGCCGCCGTGGCGGTCGGTGTCGCTGGCGTTTTCATCGAGACCCATGAGGATCCCGACAATGCCCCATCCGACGGGCCGAACATGGTGCCGCTGAAGGACCTTCCCGCCCTGCTCGAACGGCTGATGGCTTTCGACCGGGTGGCGAAGGGTGGCTGACCCTATCCACGACATTGAGTTTTCACGCGCTTTCGCTAAGACAGGCGCTGACACTTTTCCAGCCCAACTCCAGACCAGAGAGAGCTATCATGACTGCCATTATCGACATCGTCGGACGCGAAATTCTCGACAGCCGTGGCAACCCGACCGTCGAGGTCGATGTGGTTCTGGAAGATGGTTCGATGGGGCGCGCCGCCGTGCCGTCGGGCGCTTCCACAGGCGCGCATGAGGCGGTCGAATTGCGCGACGGTGGCAAGCGTTATCTCGGCAAGGGCGTGGAAGACGCGGTCGATGCGGTCAATGGCGAGATTTTCGAGGCGCTGAGCGGCCTCGACGCGGAAAACCAGATCCAGATCGACCGCGCCATGATCGCGCTGGACGGCACGCCGAACAAGAGCCGGCTTGGCGCCAACGCCATTCTCGGCGTGTCGCTGGCCGTTGCCAAGGCAGCGGCCGAAGCTGCCGGCCTGCCGCTCTACCGCTATGTCGGCGGCGCCTCGGCGCATGTGCTTCCTGTTCCGATGATGAACATCATCAATGGCGGCGCGCATGCCGACAACCCGATCGATTTCCAGGAATTCATGGTGATGCCGGTCGGCGCCCCGACACTGCGCGAGGCGGTGCGCTGGGGCTCGGAAATCTTTCACACGCTGAAGGCGGGCCTGAAGGCCGCCGGCCACAACACCAATGTCGGCGACGAGGGCGGTTTCGCGCCGAACCTGAAGAGCGCCGAGGCTGCGCTCGACTTCGTTCTCGCCTCCATCGAGAAAGCCGGCTACAAGCCGGGCGAGGACGTGGCCATCGCGCTCGATTGCGCCGCGACCGAGTTCTTCAAGGATGGCAAATACGTCTATGCGGGCGAGGGCCAGACGCGCGACGGCAAGGCGCAGGCCGAGTATCTCGCCAAGCTGGCTGCCAATTATCCGATCATCTCCATCGAAGACGGCATGTCCGAGGACGATTTCGAGGGCTGGAAGATCCTCACCGAGCTTGCCGGCGACAAGGTGCAACTGGTCGGCGACGATCTTTTCGTCACCAGTTCGGCGCGGCTGAAGGACGGCATCAAGATGGGGATCGGCAACTCCATCCTCGTCAAGGTCAACCAGATCGGCACGCTGACGGAGACGCTCGACGCGGTCGAGACGGCGCACAAGGCCGGCTACACGGCGGTGATGTCGCACCGCTCCGGCGAGACGGAGGATTCCACCATCGCCGATCTCGCCGTCGCCACCAATTGCGGGCAGATCAAGACCGGCTCGCTGGCGCGTTCCGACCGGACGGCGAAGTACAACCAGCTGATCCGCATCGAGGAAGAGCTCGGCCCCCAGGCGCACTACGCCGGCAAGGGCATTCTCAAGATGTAGCGGCAAGGGCCATTCATGCGCTTTTACGAGATCGGCGGCATCAACATCGGCGAGCTGGCTGCCGACGGCCCGCCGATCGCCAGAGAAGCGGACGTCAACGACATTATCGGCGCCTGCTATGGCACGCCGACCGATTTGGTCATCGTGCCGGTCTCGCGCTTGTCGGCGGATTTTTTCAATCTGCGCACCCGTCTGGCGGGCGCCGTGGTGCAGAAATTCGTCACTTACCGGCTCCGTGTCGCATTTCTCGGCGATATTTCCGCCGCTGTCGCGACAAGCGCCGCGCTGGGTGATTTCGTTCGCGAAAGCAACAAGGGCGGCCAGGTCCTGTTTGTCGATGACCATGATGCGTTGAAGGCCATGCTCGCCGCCTGAAGGCTCGGCCCGTCCCGGCGATCCCGACCAGGAGGTGGCGCGAAAACATGCCGCCGGCTGATCGAGATAACTGTCCATTAAGCAAGCTATGCTTACATGCGGGAGAAGGGTTTTCCGCATGTGGACACGTCATCACAAACGCCGAAACACGGGCCGGCTGATCGTACCGGCGATCACCGGATTGTTTCTCGCCTATTTCGGCTTTCACGCCTATCATGGCGAATACGGCATCTATTCCAAATACCAGCTCGATGCGCGTATCGATGAAGCGCAGACGCGGCTTGATGCCCTTGCCGCCACGCGCGGCAAGCTGGAGGCGCGCATCGCCCTGTTGAAGGACGGTTCGATCGAGAAGGATATGCTCGACGAGCAGGCCCGACGCGCCCTCAACCTGGCGCGCGATAATGAAGTGGTGATCCTCATGGACGGCTCCCGCTGAATTAACTGAAATCAAGTTAATCGAATAGAAATCAAATAAATCCATGGCCTTAGCTGCATGGCAGCTATGCGAAATTCGGATGGCCGAACGGATCGGCGCGTGCTAGCTTCTCTCATTATAAGCGGGAGGTGACGGGAGGCACGCAGCGCGGTTTCATGCTGCTTCTGCCGTAACCAAAATTCCCCGAAATTTCAGCTAGGGAGTTGAGGCATGGCGCGCGCTGCAAGCAAAACCGCCGCAAGCAAAACCGCCGCGGGCAAAACCACTGCGACGAAGGCACGGCCGGCGAAGAAGCCGTCGGCAGGAGGCGCCGTTCAGGCGCCGAAATCCCCACCACCGGAGAATTTCACCAAGGAGCAGGAACTCGCGGCCTATCGCGAGATGCTGTTGATCCGCCGTTTCGAGGAAAAGGCCGGCCAACTCTACGGCATGGGCCTGATCGGCGGCTTCTGCCACCTCTACATCGGCCAGGAGGCCGTCGTCGTCGGCATGCAGATGACGCTGAAGGAGGGCGACCAGGTCATCACCGGCTATCGCGACCATGGCCACATGCTGGCGGCCGACATGGAGCCGCGCGGCGTGATGGCCGAACTGACCGGACGCCGCAGCGGCTATTCGCGCGGCAAGGGCGGCTCGATGCACATGTTCTCCAAGGAGAAGAATTTTTATGGCGGGCATGGCATTGTCGGCGCGCAGGTGCCGCTCGGCACCGGCCTGGCCTTCGCCAACCGCTATCGCGGCAACGACAATGTTTCGCTGACCTATTTCGGTGACGGCGCGGCCAATCAGGGCCAGGTCTATGAGAGCTTCAACATGGCCTCGCTGTGGAAGTTGCCGGTGATCTACATCATCGAGAACAACCGCTACGCCATGGGCACGGCGGTGGCGCGTTCCTCGGCCGAGACCGATTTCTCGCATCGCGGCCTGTCCTTCAAGATTCCCGGCATCCAGGTCGACGGCATGGATGTGCGCGCGGTGAAGGCGGCGGGCGAACTGGCGGTGGACTGGTGCCGCTCCGGCAAGGGGCCGATCATCCTGGAAATGCAGACCTACCGCTATCGCGGCCATTCCATGTCCGATCCGGCAAAATACCGGTCGAAGGACGAAGTGCAGAAGATGCGCTCCGAGCATGATCCGATCGAGCAGGTGAAACAGCGGCTCATCGCCAAGAAGTGGGCCGATGAAGACGCGCTGAAGGTGATCGACAAGGAGGTGCGCGACATCGTCGGCGACGCGGCCGATTTCGCGCAGGCGGATCCGGAACCGGATGTGTCCGAACTCTACACCGATATTCTGCTCTGAGGGGAAAGCCGACATGCCTGTAGAAATTCTCATGCCCGCGCTCTCGCCGACGATGGAAGAGGGCAATCTGGCCAAATGGCTGAAAAAGGAAGGCGACAGCGTCGCCCCCGGCGACGTCATCGCCGAAATCGAGACCGACAAGGCGACCATGGAAGTGGAAGCCGTCGATGAAGGGAAGATCGGCAAGCTTTTGATCTCGGAAGGGACCGAAGGCGTCAAGGTCAACACGCCGATCGCCCTGCTGCTCGCCGACGGCGAGACCGAGGCCGATCTGGACAAGGGGCCGGCGAAGCCGGCAGCCGAGGCGCCGGCGGCGCAGCCGGACGACGACAAGGCCGAAGCGCCGCAAGCAAAGGCCGATGCCGCCAAGGTGCCCGCCGCACCGAAGATGGAGGCCGCCGCCGATCCGGACATTCCCGAAGGCACCGAAATGGTTTCGACCACGGTGCGCGAGGCGCTGCGCGACGCCATGGCAGAGGAAATGCGCAGCGACGAGCGCGTCTTCGTCATGGGCGAGGAAGTGGCGGAGTATCAGGGCGCCTACAAGGTGACCCAGGGGCTCCTGCAGGAGTTCGGCGACAAGCGTGTGGTCGACACGCCGATCACCGAACATGGCTTTGCCGGCGTCGGTGTCGGCGCGGCGTTTGCCGGGCTGAAGCCGATCGTCGAGTTCATGACCTTCAACTTCGCCATGCAGGCGATCGACCAGATCGTCAATTCGGCGGCCAAGACCCTGTACATGGCCGGCGGCCAGATGGGCGCGCCGATCGTCTTTCGCGGGCCGAACGGGGCGGCCGCCCGCGTCGCCGCGCAACATTCGCAGTGCTACGCCGCCTGGTACAGCCATGTTCCCGGCCTGAAAGTGGTGATGCCCTATACGGCGGCGGACGCCAAGGGCCTGCTCAAGGCGGCGATCCGCGATCCCAATCCGGTGATCTTCCTCGAAAACGAAATCCTCTACGGCCAGAGTTTCGACGTGCCGAAGCTCGATGACTTTGTCCTGCCGATCGGCAAGGCGCGCATTCACAAGCAGGGCAAGGATGCCACCATCGTCTCCTTCGGTATCGGCATGACCTATGCCGTCAAGGCGGCGGAGGAACTGGCCGGCGCCGGGATCGACGTCGAGGTGATCGACCTCAGGACCATAAGGCCGATGGACCTCGATACGGTGATCGAATCCGTCAAGAAGACCAACCGCCTGGTGACGGTCGAGGAAGGCTATCCGCAGTCCTCCGTCGGCGCGCATATCGCAAGCCAGGTGATGCAGCGGGCGTTCGACCATCTCGATGCGCCGGTCATCACGGTCGCCGGCAGGGATGTGCCGATGCCCTATGCCGCCAATCTGGAGAAGCTGGCGCTTCCCAATGTGGCCGAAGTCGTCGAGGCGGTGAAAGCCGTCACCTATCGGAACTGAGCGGGAGGACACCATGCCGATCCAAATCACCATGCCCGCCCTCTCGCCGACGATGGAGGAGGGCAACCTCGCCAAATGGCTGGTCAAGGAAGGCGACAGCGTTGCGCCGGGCGACGTCATCGCCGAGATCGAGACCGACAAGGCGACCATGGAGGTGGAAGCCGTCGATGAAGGCACCGTTGCCAAGCTGGTGGTTCCGGCCGGCACGGAAGGGGTCAAGGTCAACGCCCTGATCGCCGTGCTCGCCGCCGATGGCGAGGATGTCGGGGAAGCGGCGAAGGCTGCCGCCAATGGCGGCGCGGCCAAGCCGGCAGCTGAGAAAGCACCCTCCTCCCCCCCTGTGGGGGAGGTGTCCGCGCAGCGGACGGAGGGGGGTGGTGGCGATGGGGCGCCGGCCATCGTGCAGGCGTCGCCACCCCCACCCGACCAGCCGCCTGCGGCGGCTGCCCACCCTCCCCACAAGGGGGAGGGAGAGGCGTCGCGCGTTTTCGCCTCGCCGCTGGCGCGTCGCCTGGCGCAGGAAGGCGGCATCGATCTTTCCGCCATCTCCGGCTCGGGCCCGAAGGGCCGTGTGGTGAAGGCCGATGTTGAGGCTGCCGCCAAGACCGGCGTCGCCAAGGCTGCAGCACCCGCTACCGGCCAGGCGCCGGCGCCGGTCAAGGCCCC
>NZ_LFVY01000025.1 GCF_001050155.1 Nitratireductor soli | reverse complement strand
CGAGGACCACTTTTCAGGGGGCAGGCCAAGACGATGTCGCCGGGCGACAGGAACCGCATATGTTCACGGCCAGGCGGCGAAGGTTTCCTGCGTGCGCGCCTTGCGCAGCATGGCCTCGCGGCGCAGGCGGCCCGGTGAAACACCCATTTCGCGCTTGAAGAAGCGGTTGAAATAACCCGCATCCTTGAAGCCCAGCATCTCGGCGACCTCGGCCGCTTGAAGATTGGTGCCGCCAAGCAGGATTTCGGCTTCCGAGACAAGCCGGGCATGAATCAGCTCCAGTGGCGTGCGCCCCGTCACGCGCTTGACGGCGCTGCCGAGCCGGCCGCGGGAAATCGACAGAAACCGTGCGTAGTCGCCAACGCTCCAGTGGTCGCGAACATGCAGTTCCACCAGGTGCAGGAAGTTGCGCACCATTGCGCGCGGCGCGGGCTGCTGCTCGGCGGGCCGCGGGCTGGACATGCGCCACACGGCAATCAGAACAAGAACCAGATGATAGCGCGCCGCATCCTGCGCGCCCGGCCGGTCGCCGCGCAGTTCCTCGCCGATCACTTCAATGCTGCGGCACAGATCCTGCGCCGTGGCCGGTGCAACCTTGACGCCGAGAACCGGATGAAACAGCGCATCCTTCACCTCGGCGCCGATCGGCCCCATGGGGATCGCCCTGCCGAGCGCCAGTTCAGAGGCGGCCAGGGACGCGCCGCGCGCGCCGGCGTCGAGCGTCAGCGTCGCCGGCTTGCCGGCGGGAAGCCAGAGGACACATGGGGCGGCCAGCGGCACGACGGTGCTTTCGATGGCCAATCGACCGGCCCCGGAGATCAGCACGAAGGCACGATTGCGGTTGCCATGCAGCGTCCAGGCAACCGGTGACAACGCGCTCTTGACACCGGACGCTTCCGTGTCGGGCAGCACGACGATGGGCGGCATGGCGCCGGCGGGCAAAGCGTCAGAGGCGCGGTTGTCCTGAAGCAACAAATACCCTCCGCTCGCCTATAGAGACCGCATCCATGGGAACAGCCCGCTCGAATGCGTCAGAAATACAACTCTTTCGACAAAAAGTCTATTTTCTACGGCGCAGGGCAGCCTATGCTCCCCCCTGTCATATGCCGCCATGCGCAGAGTACAAAGTCTGGGAGGACAAGGCCTACCTATCGGCAGAGACACCAAGGATCGGCGCAAATGCCGTGCTGCGGTGCGGTGCGGTGCGGTGAAGAAACGCTGCCGCCTGCCTGGGAGGAGATCATGCTTGAAGTTTCCACGCTCTCGCTGCGCTATGGTCAGCACCCGGCCTTGTGCGACATTTCCATTTCCATCGAGCGCGGTGAAACCGTCGCCGTGATCGGCGGTGACGGCGCCGGCAAATCCTCGCTTCTGGAGGCGATCGCCGGGCTCGTTCCGGTCAACGCCCGCACGCGGATCGCTCTCGACGGGCGCATCATCACGGGCTGGCCGCCCCACCGCATCATTGCCGCCGGCATTGCCCTGGTTCCCGAGGGAGGCGGCGTTTTCGGCGCGCTGACCGTTGAGGAGAACCTGCTGCTCGGCACGCATCCGGCGCGCGCTTGCGGCGGGCAGGCCAAGCAGAAAGCGCTTGTCTATGCCTTGTTTCCAAAACTGGCCGAGCACCGGCGGGAAGCGGTCAACGATCTGTCGGCGGGGGCGCAGCGCACGGTGGCGGTCGGCCGGGCGCTGATGTCGGGCCCCGATTTTCTGATGCTCGATCAACCGAGCCTGGGGCTGAAGCCGGTCGCCGTCACGGCGCTCTTCTCGGCGCTCGACCATCTGCGAAAATCGGGCATGGCGATCCTGATCGCCGAACAGAACACCCGGGTCAGCCTGGCGGTCGCCGATCGCGGCTACCTGATGGAATCGGGCCGCATCGTCGGCGCGAACACGGCGGATGCACTGATGCACGAGGACGCAGCGCAACCATCTCTTTGAACACGGAAATGGAACGGGGTAGAATAATGGAACAATTGGGTTTGCTGATCGGCGAGGATGACCGCGCCGCGTCGGATGGGGACACATTCGAGCGTCTCAATCCGGTGACCGGCGAGGTGGCGACGCGGGCGGCGGCAGCGACCTTGGAGGACGCGCGAATGGCCTGCGATGCGGCAGCGCGCGCCTTTCCGGCCTGGGCGGCGACGACCCCCGGCGAGCGGCGGCACATTCTCCTGGCAGCAGCCGATGCGCTGCAGGCGCGGACGCAGGGTTTTGTCGACGCCATGGCGTCCGAGATCGGCGCGACCGCCGGCTGGGCCATGTTCAATGTCGGGCTTGCCGCCGACATGCTGCGCGAGGCGGCCTCGCTGACGACGCAGATCACCGGCGAGATCATTCCGTCCAACCGGCCGGGCAGCATGGCGATGGCGATGCGCCAGCCCGCCGGCGTGGTGCTTTCCATGGCCCCGTGGAATGCGCCGGTCATCCTCGGCGTGCGCTCGCTCGCCACACCGCTTGCCTGCGGAAATACAGTGGTGATGAAGACCTCGGAAATCTGCCCCCGCACGCATCGCCTCATCATAGAAGCGCTGCATGAAGGCGGCGTGCCGCACGGGGTCCTGAACGCGATCTCCAACGCGCCTGAAGACGCACCGCAGATCGTCGAGACGCTGATCGCGCATCCGGCCGTGCGGCGCATCAATTTCACCGGCTCGACCCGCGTCGGACGCATCGTCGCCGAAACGGCGGGCAGGCACCTGAAGCCGGCGCTGCTGGAACTGGGCGGCAAGGCACCGATGGTTGTGCTGGACGACGCCGATCTCGACGCCGCGGTCGCGGCTGCGGCCTTCGGCTCCTACATGAACCAGGGGCAGATCTGCATGTCGACGGAACGCATCGTCGTCGACGAAGCCATCGCCGAAACCTTCGTCAAGGCGCTGGCGGCGAAAGCGCGTTCGCTGAAGGCCGGCGACCCGCGCGAAGGCAAGACACCCCTTGGCTCGGTTGTCGACCAGGGCGCTGCCAGGCGCATCCAGGACCTCGTCAAGGACGCGCTCGCCAAGGGCGCGGTTCTGGCGGCCGGCGGCGGCGTCGACGGCACGGTGATGGAAGCGACGCTGCTCGACAAGGTCACGCCGACCATGCGCATCTATGGCGAGGAAAGCTTTGGCCCGGTCGCCACGATCGTCCGCGTCAGCGGTATAGACGAGGCGGTGCGGGTGGCCAACGACACCGAATATGGCCTTTCATCGGCGGTCTTCGGCAAGGACGTCAACCGCGCCATGGCCGTCGCCCGGCGCATCGAATCCGGCATCTGCCACATCAACGGCCCGACCGTGCACGACGAGGCGCAGATGCCCTTCGGCGGCGTCAAGGATTCGGGCTATGGACGCTTCGGCGGCAAGGCCGGCATTGCCGAATTTACCGAACTGCGCTGGATCACGATCCAGGACGGCCCCTTGCACTATCCTTTCTAGGCAGCCGGGGGCCGGTGGTGCGATCCGAGCAGATGGGGACCATCTGTTAGGAGAAATCGCCCCACCAGATCAACAGCTTGTGGGCTGACTTATCGAAACAGATGGGGACCATCTGTTTCGGTCAGGCCACCAGGCCGGCCGGTGCGGGGGGCGCCGGCCGGCACGTTTATCCAGAAACCATAGGAAATCAGGACACTTATGAAGCTCAAGGACAAGGTTTGCATCATCACCGGCGGCGCCGGCAGCCTGGGTCTGGCCACCGCGCGCCTGTTCTTGAATGAAGGAGCCCGGCTGGTTCTGGTCGACAAGGACGAGGACCAGCTTGCCCATGCAACGGAAACGCTCGTCGCCGAGACGGTCATCGCCGTCGCCGCTGACGTTTCCTCGGCGGACGATACGCAACGCTATGTGCAGGTGGCGGCCGAACGCTTCGGACCGATCGACGTGCTGTTTTCCAATGCCGGCAATTTCGGCGTGGTCGCGCCGATTGCCGACTATCCGGAAGACGTTTTCGACGCGGTGCAGGCGGTGCACGTGAAGGGTGCCTTGCTTGCCGCCAAGTACGTCACGCCGCATATGCGCGACGGCGGCAGCATTGTCATAACGTCAAGCGTCGCGGGCCTGCGCGGCGATGCCGGCGTCTACGCCTATGCGGCGGCCAAGCACGCGCAGGTCGGGCTGATGCGCTGTCTGGCCAAGGAGCTGGCGCCCCGGGCGATCCGCGTCAACACGATCCACCCCGGTCCGATCGACAACGGCTTCCAGCTGGCGGTGGAAGACGGGCTGGGCCGCCAGATGGGCATCGACGGCACGGAATTCTTCAACCAGATCATCCCGCTCGGCCGACATGGGCGCGCCGAGGAGGTGGCGCGCTCCGTTCTCTATCTCGCCTGCGACGACAGCAGTTTCACGACCGGGACGACCTTGGCCGTCGACGGGGGCTTGTCGGGGTAGGCGATGGGCGGCTCAGCGGAACAGCGTCTCCACATACGCCGCGCCAAGGCCGACCTTGTCATAATGGTTACGGCACATCTCGATGTAGTTGTGCACGTCGAAGAACCCGTCCGGCTCGCCCTTGTCGTCGAGCCAGATCAGCGGTCCCTTGACCTGGAAGAAGACGCGCATCGGGTCTTCGTGCTCATAGGCGACCAGCGTGTGCCCCTCGCCCGGCGTCTCGTAGACGAAATCGCCGGCGGTCGCCGTCCACTCGTGCTCGAGGTAGCCCCATTTGCCGGAGATCGTGTAGGCGAACACCTCGTGCGGGTGATAGTGCCGGTTCACCAGCCCGGCGCGCTTGGCCATCAGGATATCGCACCATTTGTTCTGGGTCGGCGAGATCCAAAGCGGGCGCGACGAGACGGTTTCGGTGAAGGGCACGTAGTAGCGTTCGTCCTCGGTCGGCGCATCGGCCAGATAGACCTCCGGCAGCGCATCGCGCTGAAACACTTTCTCGATCGGTTTCAGGTCTTTCCAGAATTCGGTCTTGGCGGCTTCGGCCATTGTTGTCCTCCTCGTTTCAATGGGTGTCGTTCAGGGGCGCACCTGGACGTCGAGCAGCGCCAGGGTGCGCTTTTCGTCGATATGGCGGATCGCTTCGTCGAGCATCGCCGGCAGTTGCGTGCCATCGCGCACGGTGCGGGCAAAGGCGCGGCTCGCCTCGGCGATCCTGGCGAAATCGGGCACCGGCGACAGGCCGGTCAGCGGCATGGTGTTGGTGCGCGCCGCATAGCCGTCGGGATAGATGCCGAGCACGGAGTGGCGCACTGCGCCCCATTCGGCGTTGTTGACGATGATCACCAGAACCGGCAGTTCCAGCGCCTCGGCGATCTGGTGGCAGGCAACCGGGTTGGCGAACATGTAGGAGCCGTCGCCCATGGTGGCGACCACCAGCCTGTCGCGGTCGGCCAGCTGCATGCCGAGCGCGGCCGGGAACCCCCAGCCGAGGCCGCCGGAATGCGGCTCCTGGTACCAGGCTTTCGGATGGTCGAGCACCATCGGCGCCATCGGGCAACCAAGCTCGGAAAAGACCGAGGCATCGCGTCCGGCAATAGCGCGCGACAGGCACAGGCTGACCCATTCCTTGGTCATCGGACCGCCCTCGCCAGCCTCGGCGTTGGCGACCGCCCCGGCGCGCGCTGCAGCATTGGCGCGGGCGTGCCGCTCGCGGCGGCGGTCGATCTGCCGACGGTCGGGACTTTCGTCGGCCAGGGCAGACTGCAGCTTGACGAGCCCTTCCCCGACCTCGCCGGCCAACGCGATGTCGCAACGGAAATTGCGCACCGGGAAACGGCTGTAAAGCGGGTCCTGGCCGAGATGAATCACCTTGCAGCCGGGCTTGGGCCGGTGGATATCCGGCGACCATGGGGCAAGCGAATCGATCACCAGGATGGCGTCGGCCTCTCCGATCAGCGGACCCGGGTCTGCCGGCGCAGCCATGGGGTGGTCGAGCGGCAGGGCCAGCCGCACGGCCCAGTATTGGCAGACGGGAATGCCCCATTCGGCGGCGATGGCCTGCAGGGCGGCAAAGCCCTCTTCCCCGCCGGCGCCACGCTGGGCGAAGATGACCGGATTGTCCGCCGCCGCCAGAATCCGCGCCGCCTCGCGCAGCCGCGCATCGTGGATGCCGCCGACCGAGGGCGTCATGAGGGGCGGCGCGTCGAGCGCATCGGCCGGGCACGGCTCGCACAGCACTTCACGCGGCAGGCTGACATAGACGGGGCCGCGCGGCGTCGATGTGGCGATGGCCAGCGCCCGGTCGACGATCTCGGTCACCTGTTCGGGAAAACGCAGCTCATAGTCCCATTTGCAGGCCTCGCGCACCAGCGCCGTCTGGTCGCGCATTTCCTGGCCCCAGCCGATCGGCACGGTGCGGGCGCCGAGCCGCCCCTTTTCCGTCGTCGGCGTGCGGCCGGAAAACAAGAGCACGGGTACATGCTCGGTGGCGGCGTTGATGGCGCCTATGGCACAGTTCGCCAGGCCGACATTGGTGTGCGCCATCACCGCCTGGGGGCGGCCCGTCGCCAGATAATAGCCATGCGCCATCCCCATCGCCGCACCTTCATGCGGCATGATCAACGCCTGGGGCAAGGGCACACTCTTGGCCTCGGCCTCGGCGAGCCCCTCGATGATCGGCGGGAAATCCGTGCCCGAATTGGCAAAGATATAGTCGATGCCGAGTGTCTTCATCCTGGCCAGAAGCGCGCCGCCGGCAGTCATGGTGACGGTGGTTGCGGTTGCGCTTGCGGTTTCCAGCGGCACGGCACGGGAGGAAGCATTCTGCATGGATGTGGCCCAGATTGATATTTCTATATTTGAAATTTACAATTCAAATATAGATTGACAATGGAATGCGTCGCCGTCAATCTCTTTCCGCAAGCACGGGGAGAGGTTATCTCTGAAGCAACCCGTTTTCTTGGAGGAGAACGGCGGCTGTGGCCGTCACGCTGTTTGGATCACCGTTGTTTGCATCAACGTTCGGCAGAACCGGGAGGAAATCATGACTGGCATGTTGAAGACATCGCGCATCGCATCCGTGGTGGCCGGCGCCACCCTCGCCCTATTGGGCCTGGCGGGCGCCGCATCGGCACAGGAGACGACCCATCTCAAGCTGCACCACTTTCTCGGCCCCAAGGCGCCGGCGCAGACGGCGATGCTGGAACCCTGGGCGGAGCGAATCGAGAAAGCCTCCAATGGCCGCGTCGACATCGAGATCTTCCCGGCCATGTCGCTCGGCGGGCGTCCGCCCGAGCTGATCCGACAGGCGCGCGATGGCGTGGTCGACATCGTCTGGACCGTCAACGGCTACACCGCCGGCCTGTTCCCGCGCTCGGAAGTGTTCGAACTGCCCTTCATCCACACCAATGATCCGGTGGCGACCAACCTTGCCATGCGCGACATGTTCGACGCGTATCTCGCCGAGGAATATGGCGGCGTCAAAGTGCTGTTCAGCCATGTGCATGCCGGACAGGCGATCCACATGGTCGACGAGGAGGTGCGCAAGCCCGACGACATGAAGGGCAAGCAGATCCGCATCCCGACCCGCACCGGCGCGTGGGTGGTCGAGGCGCTCGGCGCCAGCCCGGTCTCGATGCCGGTGCCCGACCTGCCGCAGGCCCTGTCGCGCAAGGTGGTCGATGGCGCCTTCATCCCCTGGGAGATCATCCCGGCACTGAAGCTGCAGGACCTGACCGATTACCAGGTCGAAGGCCACGAGAAGACCCGCTTCGGCACGACCACCTTCCAGGTGTCGATGAACCAGGCCAAGTGGGACAGCCTGCCGGAGGACATCCAGCAGATCTTTCTCGACAATTCGGGTGAGGACTGGTCGCGCGAGGTCGGTGAGATCTGGCGCAGCATCGATGACAACGGCATCAAGATCGCCGTGGATGCCGGCAACAATCACATCACCCTGACGCAAGAAGAGACGCAGGCCTTCCAGGCCGCGCTGGAACCGGTGGTCGATCGCTGGATCGAGGAGGTCAAGGCCAAGGGCATCGATGGACGCGCCCTGGTCGATGCCGCCCGCGCGGCGATCGCTAAGCACGCCAAAGGCATGTGAGATGCGCGATCGGGCAGGTGCGATGGCGCGCATCGGCGGGTTTGCCCGCCGCGCCATCGAGGCCTGGGCGCTGGCCGGCGGAGCGGTGCTGATCGGCGTCGTGCTGATCAACGCCTTCAGCCTGACAAGCCTGATCCTGGTGGCCAAACCCTTCCCCGGCGATTTCGAGATCGTCGAGGTCGGGGTGGCGGTCGCCATCTTCTCATTCCTGCCCTATTGCCAGCTCACGGGCGCCAATGTGACGGCGGACATCTTCACCGCCGGGGCGGGGCCAAAACTCCTCTCAGCCCTGTCCGCCATCGCCTCGCTGATCGCCGCCGGTTTCGCCGCATTCCTGCTCTGGCGCATGTATGCGGGTTTCCTCGATTTCCGCCTGTATGAGGAAACGACGGCGATCTACCAGTTTCCCATCTGGATGGCCTATGTGCCGATCCTCGTCTCGCTCGCACTCCTGCTCGCCGCGGCGATCATCACGCTGATGGAAGCGCTCACCGGCCGGGTTACAGACGGCGGCGCTGAACTGTGATGGCGCCCGCACAACCGGCACACACCCTGAAACTGCCCATGAAATTACCCGTCGGCGAAAGGTCCTGAACCCGTGCAGAGCGAACTTTTCCTCGGCCTGATCGGACTGTTCGTCCTCGTCGCGCTGATCATCCTGCGCATGCCGATTGCCTATGCGATGGTCCTCGTCGGCGCCGGTGGCGTGATGGCGCTGTCGGGCCCGGCGATCCTGGTGTCGCAGATGAAGACGCTGGCCTATGGCGTGTTCTCGAATTACGACCTCTCGGTCGTTCCGCTGTTCGTCCTGATGGGGCACCTGGCAACCCATGCGGGCCTGTCGCAAAGCCTGTTTCGCGCCGCCAACGCATGGCTCGGCCGCTTCAAGGGCGGGGTCGCCATGTCGGCGGTGGCCGCCTGCGCCGGCTTCGGCGCCGTCTGCGGTTCATCGCTCGCCACAGCCTCGACCATGGGGCATGTCGCCCTGCCGGAGCTCGAGCGCTACCGCTATTCGCCGGCACTGGCCACCGGCACGCTGGCCGCCGGCGGCGTGCTCGGCATCCTCATCCCGCCCTCGGTGGTGCTGGTCGTCTATTCGGTCATCGTCGAGGCCAACATCGTGCAGATGTTCGCCGCCGCCTTCATTCCAGGCCTGATGGCCGTCCTGTTCTTCATCCTGACCATCGCCATCTATGTCCGCGTCTTTCCGAATTCAGGGCCGCCGGCCGACCCGGTGACACGGCCGGAATTCATTGCCGCCACCATCAGCGTCCTGCCTGTGGCGATCATCTTCGGCCTGGTCATCGGCGGCATCTATCTGGGGTTCTTCAACCCGACGCCGGCCGCCGCCATCGGCGTCTTCCTTGTGCTGGCCTATGGTCTGGCCATGCGCCTGATCGGCTTTGCGGCGATCCGCGCGGCACTGCTTGCCACGGCCAAGACCTCCGGCATGATCTATCTGATCCTGCTCGGAGCCAAGCTTCTGGAAATCTTCATGTCGCGCGGCGGGGTGCCCCAGGCAGCGGCCGAAATGATGGCCACCAGCGGTCTCTCGGCCTATACGATCCTGATCCTGCTGCTCGTCGCGCTGATCCTGCTCGGCTGCCTGATGGACAGCCTGTCGATGATCCTGCTGGCCATTCCATTCTTCTGGCCGGTCATTTCCGGTCTCGATTTCGGCATGACCGGCGAAGAGACGAAAATCTGGTTCGGCATCCTGGCGCTGGTCGTGGTCGAACTCGGCCTGATCACCCCACCGGTCGGCATGAACGTCTTCGTCATCAACGCCATCGCCCGCGGCGTGCCGATGAGCGAGACCTTCAAGGGCGCCATGCCGTTCTTCTGCATCGAACTGGTGCGCGTGGCGCTGCTGATCGCTTTCCCCTGGCTCGTGCTTGTGTTGCCGGCGATTGTGAAGTAGCGCCAATGCTCCAACTTCTTGTTTTGCCGCATTTATGCGGACGTCATGTGATTCCACCTGACTGCAAAATGCTCCAACGGACAAAATCGTGGCCCCACAAATCAACGGATCAGTCGTCAAGGCGTTTGCCATCCTGAAGCTGTTTTCCGAGCAGCGACCCGAGCTGACGGCAGCGCAGGTGGTGCGCGAGACCGGGTTGAACGGCATCACGGCGCATCGGTTCCTGCGCACGCTGGAGCATGTGGGCGCGGTGGTCGCCGTCTCGAAAGGCGTCTACCGGCTCGGCTATGTCTTTGCCGACCTGGGTGACCGCGTGCTGCAGAACGACGCGCTCGCCCGGCTTCTGCAGCCGCATCTGAACGCCATCAGCGAAGAGCTGCACGAGGCCACCATGGCGACCGTGTTCCGCTCGGACATGGTCTATTGCATCGCGCGAGCCACATCCATGCGCTCCCTGTCGGTCGATATCCGGGTCGGCAGCCAGCTCGACGGCTATTGCACGGCGCATGGCAAGACCTGGCTCGCCTTCATGCCCGAACATGAACGGGAGCGCTATCTGCAGACCGTCAAGCGCGTGCGCTTCACCGACAACACGATCATCGATCGCGATGCGCTGGACGCCGAAATCGAACAGGTGCGCAAACAGGGCTACGCGATCAACAATTCCGAGCGCGAGGACGGCATCCGCGCCATCGCCATTCCCGTGCGCACCCGTACAGGGCGGATGATCGCCGGCCTTTCAGCCTTTGGTCCCTCGACCCGCTTCACCGAGGAAACGATGGAAAAGGCGCTGATCGCGCTGCGTGCAGCCGCCACCCAGGCGGAAAACAGCCTCTACGGAGATGAGGGCGCGGCGTAGACTTAAGTTTCAGCGGGCGTCCGAAAGGATCATCTGGGCCGCCTTCTCGGCGATCATCAGCGTCGGTGAATTGGTGTTGCCCGAGACGATGGTCGGCATGACCGAGGCGTCGGCGATGCGCAGCCCGCCGACGCCGCGCAGCCGTAAACGCGGATCGACGACGGCCTGCGGATCGGTCCCCATGCGACAGGTACCGACCGGATGGAAGATGGTCGTGCCGATGCGGCCCGCCGCCTCGATCAGTTCCTCCTCGCTCTGGAACGTCTCGCCGGGTTTGAACTCTTCCGGCTTGTAGCGCTGCAAGGCAGGCTGGGCGACGATGCGCCGCGTCAGCCGGATCGCTTCGGCAGCGACCTGACGGTCGCTCTCAGTCGACAGATAGTTCGGCCTGATCGCCGGCTGGCGGCGAAAATCGCCGGACACGGCATGCACCGAGCCGCGGCTGTCGGGCCTGAGATTGCAGACGCTGGCGGTGAAGGCCGGAAAAGGATGGACCGGGTCGCCGAACTTGTCGAGCGACAGGGGCTGCACGTGATACTGCAAATTCGCCGTCTCGCGCGACGGGTCGGAGCGGGTGAACAGGCCAAGCTGGCTCGGCGCCATCGACATGGGGCCGGAACGGCTGACGAGATATTCCAGCGCGATCGCCGCCTTGCCGGTGAGGCGGCTGGCCTGCTCGTTCAAGGTGCGGATGCCCGACACCTTGTAGGCGCAGCGCAATTGCAGATGATCCTGGAGGTTTTCGCCGACCGAGGGGTGCTCCAGCACCATGTCGATGCCGGCGTCCTGCAATGACGCGCCACGGCCGATCCCGGACAGTTCGAGGAGATGTGGCGAGCCTATGGCGCCGGCGGCCAGGATTATCTCGCCGCGGCAAAGCGCTTCCTGCGTTGTTCCATTCCGGTCGTAGGAAACGCCGCCGGCGCGGCCCTCCTCGACGATCAGCCTGCGCACCTGCGCGCCGGTCTCGATGCGCAGATTGCGGCGGTGCCGGACGGGCTTCAAAAACGCCTTCGATGCATTCCAGCGCACGCCGCCGCGCTGGTTGACCTTGAAATAGGACGAGCCTTCATTGTCGCCGCGGTTGAAATCGTCGACGCGCGGAATGCCGATCGCCGCGGCCGCTTCCTGGAAGGCGTCGAGGATGTCCCAGCGCACGCGGGCCTCCTCGACCCGCCATTCGCCGCCGGCGCCGTGCATCGCGTCGGCGCCGCGATAATAATCCTCAGACTTGCGGAAAATAGGCAGGACATCGTCCCAGCCCCAGCCGGCGCAACCCATCTGCCGCCATTGATCGTAATCGCGCGCCTGGCCGCGCATATAGATCATGCCGTTGATGGACGAGCAGCCGCCGAGCACCTTGCCGCGCGGATAGGCCAGCGCCCGCCCGCCGAGCCTCTCTTCCGCCTCGGTGGTGAAACACCAATCGGTGCGCGGGTTGGAGATGCAATAGAGATAGCCGACCGGAATGTGGATCCAGGGATAATTGTCCCTGCCGCCCGCTTCGAGCAGCAGGACAGTCACCTTCGGGTCGGCGGAAAGACGATTGGCGAGGAGGCAACCCGCCGTTCCAGCGCCGACGACGATGTAATCGTAAGTCTCCGGCATGGCGGTCAGCGGGCGTCGCTGGAATCGGTGCGCCCCAGGCGCGCATAGACCTCACCGACGATGCCGCGCCGGAAGAGCAGGACGCAGATCATGAAGATCGCCCCGGTGATGACCGTTACCGGGAATTCCGACGTGGCGAGATAATTCTGCAGCGCCACCACCAGGCCCGCCCCGACGATGGGCCCAAGCATGGTGCCGATGCCGCCGAGCAGGGTCATCAGGATCACCTCGCCCGACATCTGCCAGGTCACGTCGGTCAGCGTGGCGAACTGGAAGACCAGCGTCTTCATCGCGCCGGCCAGGCCGGCCAGCGCTGCCGACATGACGAAGGCGGCAAGCTTGTAGCGCGCCACACTGTAGCCGAGCGAGGTGGCCCGGCTCTCGTTCTCGCGGATCGATTTGAGGATCATGCCGAAGGGTGAGTTGACGATGCGCCAGATGGCGAAGACGCCGATCAGAAATCCGCCGAGGACGAAATAATACATGTTGAGCGGCATGCTGAGGTCGATGAAGCCGAACAAATGGCCGCGCGGCACGCCCTGGATGCCGTCCTCGCCCTTGGTGAACGGGGCCTGCAGGCAGAAAAAGAAGAACATCTGCGACAGCGCCAGCGTGATCATGGCGAAGTAGATGCCCTGACGGCGAATGGCGAAGAAACCCATCACCAGCCCGAGCAGCGCCGCACCGGCCACGCCAAGCAGCACGCCCGCCTCCGGCGTCCAGCCCCATTCCTTGACCGCATGCGCGGTGAAATAGGCCGCCCCGCCGAAAAAGGCTGCGTGACCGAAAGACAGGAGCCCGGTGAAGCCGAGCAACAGGTTGAAGGCGCAGGCAAACAGCGCAAAGCACAGCATCTTCATCAGGAAGATCGGATAGAAGAAGAACGGCGCCGCCAGAAGCGCGGCAAGCGCCACGCCGACCAGGAGCCATTCGGTGCGTGCCCGTGCCTGGCCCTGGATTTCGCTCGTCGTCAGATCGGCCATGTTACGCATCCCTTCCGAACAATCCGGCCGGCCGGACGAGCAGCACGATCGCCATGATGACGAAGATGACGATGTTCGACGCTTCCGGGTAAAACACCTTGGTCAGCCCCTCGGCCAGCCCAAGCATGTAACCGGTGACGATGGCGCCCAGGATGGACCCCATGCCGCCGACCACGACGACCGCGAAGACGACGATGATCAGGTTCGAGCCCATCAGCGGGCTGACCTGATAGACGGGAGCCGCCATGATGCCGGCGAGCCCCGCCAACGCCGAGCCGATGCCATAGGTCAGTGTCAGAAGCAGCGGCACGTTGACGCCGAATGCCTGCACCAGAATAGGGTTCTCCGTCGCCGCACGCAGATAGGCGCCGAGCCTGGTCTTCTCGATCAAAAGCCAGGTGCCGAGGCAGACGATGAGCGAGGCGACCACCACCCAGCCGCGATAATTGGGCAGGAACATGAAGCCCAGATTGGTGCCGCCGGAAAGCTGCGAAGGCGGGGTGTAGACCTGTCCGGAAACGCCATAGAAATAGCGGAACGCTCCTTCGATGACGAGAGCCAGGCCGAAGGTGAACAACAGGCCGTAGAGCGGGTCGACATCGTACAGCCGCGACAACGCCAGGCGCTCGACGATCATGCTGGCGAGGCCGACGATCAGAGGCACGAGGATGAGCGCCGGCCAATAGCCGATGCCGAAATGCGCCAGCAGAAGATAGCCGACGAAAGCGCCCAGCATGTATTGCGCGCCGTGCGCGAAGTTGATGACGCGCAGCAGGCCGAAAATGATGGCGAGCCCGAGGCTCAGCATGGCGTAGAAGGATCCGTTGATCAGGCCGACCAGCAACTGGCCGAGCAACGCCTGGATCGGGATGCCGAAAATCATCGTCATGGCGTCAAACTCCAATCACGTCGTGCAACGCAGCCATGCGGTCTTCCAGCTCCGCTGCCGGGAAATCGACCGTGATCCGGCCGTGCTCCATCAGGTAGAAGCGGTCGGCGATGCGGCTGGCAAAACGGAAGTTCTGCTCGACCAGAAGGATCGTCATGCCACGCGCCTTGAGCGTCGCCAGCACCTCGCCGATGCGTTCGACGATGACCGGGGCGAGCCCCTCGGTCGGCTCGTCGAGCAAGAGCAGCTTCACCCCGGTGCGCAGCATGCGGGCAATGGCCAGCATCTGCTGCTCGCCGCCGGAAAGCTTGGTGCCTGAACTGTTGCGCCGCTCCTTCAAATTGGGGAACAGCTCGAAAATCTCGGCAACGCTCATCCCTCCCGGCGCGACGACCGGCGGCAGGATCAGGTTCTCGTCGACGGTCAGCGTGGCGAAGATGCCGCGCTCCTCGGGCACAAAGCCGATGCCGGCATGCGCCGTGCGGTGCAGCGGCGTCTGCATCAGATCGCGGCCGTCGAACTCGATGAACCCCTTGCGCTTGCGGATGATGCCCATGATGGCGCGCAAGGTGGTCGTCTTGCCGACGCCGTTGCGGCCAAGCAGCGTGACCGTCTGGCCCTGGGCGACATCCAGGCTGACACCGTGCAGCGCGTGGCTCTCGCCATACCAGGCATGCAAGTCGCGGACCGAAAGGAAAGGCGTGGGCGCGCGCTCAGTCGTCATAAGCCGTCCCCATATAGGCAATCTTCACCTGCTCATCGCTGCTGACCGTGGCGTAGTCGCCGGCGGCGATGATCTCGCCGCGCTGCAGAACAGTGATCCAGTCGCACAGATCGGCGACCACTTTCAGATTGTGCTCGACCATCAGCACGGCGCGATCCCTGGCGACGCCGCGGATGATCTCGGCGACGATGCCGACATCCTCATGGCCCATGCCGGCCATCGGCTCGTCGAGCAGGAGCACTTTCGGGTCGAGCGCCAGCGTGGTGGCGATCTCCAGAACCCGCTTGCGGCCGTAGGAAAGATCGGCGGCGAGCTTGTGCCGCTCATCGTGCAGGCCGACCGTCTCGAGAAGCTGCTCGGCGCGCGGCGTCAGAAGATCGAGCGTGCTGAGCGAACGCCAGAACTGATAGCCGAGCCCGCCCGGCCGCTGCAGGGCGACCCGCACATTGTCGAGCACGCTCAGATGCGGAAAGGTCGCCGATATCTGGAACGAGCGCACCAGGCCCAGCCGCGCAACTTTAGCCGGCGCAGCATTTGTGATGTCACGGCCCATGAATTCGATCCTGCCAGCGCTCGGCGCGAGGAATTTCGTCAGCAGATTGAAGACCGTTGTTTTGCCGGCTCCATTTGGGCCGATCAGGGCATGGATTCTGGCATGTCGAACGTCGAGATCGACATTCTTGACGGCGACAAATCCGGCGAAATCGCGCCGCAGGCCACGGGCGGACAAGACCACCCGCGGCTCTGCATCCAGCGCTGCGCCACCGGAACCGGCATGCGCATCAAGCATTGGGCTCACCGTCACTGCGTAACCAGAGGACAGCCGCTTTCGGAAGGCTTGATGTAGGCTTCGTCGCCCGGGATCGTCGCCAGGACATCGTAATAATCCCAGGGCTCCTTGCTTTCATCGGGCGTCTTCACCTGCATCAGGTACATGTCATGGATCATGCGGCCGTTCTGGCCGACCTTGCCGTTCGCGGCGAACAGGTCGTTGACCGGCATTTCATGCAGTTCCTTGGCGACCGCCTCGGTCTCGTCGGTGCCCGCCTTGTCGATCGCCTTCAGGTACTGCGTCACTGCCGAGTAGGTACCTGCGTGCACCATGTTGGGCATGCGATTGGTGCGCTCGAAATAACGGCGTGCGAACGCACGGGACTGGTCGTCACGGTCCCAATAGAAGCCTTCCGTCAGCGTCAGGCCCTGTGCCGCGTCGAGGCCCAGGCCATGCACTTCGGCGAGCGTGAACAGGAGCGCCGCCAGGCGCTGCCCGCCGGCGACGATGCCGAATTCAGCCGCCTGCTTGATCGCATTGGCCGTATCGAGGCCGGCGTTGGCAAGGCCTATCACCTTGGCGCCGGATGCCTGCGCCTGCAGCAGGAAGGACGAGAAGTCGGGGGTGGCCAGCGGATGGCGGACCGCGCCGACCACGGTACCACCCTTCGATTTTGCGAAGTTGCCGGTCTGCTCTTCGAGCGAATAGCCGAAGGCATAGTCGGCGGTCAGGAAGAACCAAGTGTCACCGCCTTGCTCCACCAACGCACCGCCTGTGCCGACGGCCAGCGCATGCGTGTCGTAGGCCCAATGGAAACCGTAGGGCGAGCATTGGGCGCCGGTCAGTTCGGTCGTCGCCGCGCCGGTGACGATATTGATCTTCTTCTTTTCCGTGGAAATGCCCTGAACGGCGAGCGCCACCGAGGAGGTGGTCAATTCCATGATCGCATCGACCTCTTCGGTATCGTACCACTGGCGAGCGATGTTGGACGCGATGTCGGGCTTGTTCTGGTGGTCGGCGGTAATCACCTCGATCGGCTTGTCGAGCACCTTGCCGCCATAATCCTCGACAGCCATCTTAGCCGCCTCATAGGACCATTTGCCGCCGAAATCGGCGTAGACTCCGGACTGGTCGTTGAGAATGCCGATCTTGACCTTCTCATCGGAAACCTGGGCCATGGCCGGCAGCGCCGTGGCCGCCATCAGTGCCATCGATGCAAGCGAAAGTAATTTCATCGTCTGTTCTCCTCCCGTTTGGTGAGCCGCATGTGGCGCGAAGGCGCGAGCGGTCGGCGTTCCCAACCTGCAGGATGAGCGAACGTCCTCCGCGCTCCCCTGCAGGGCAAATCGGCGCATCACCAGGACACGGCGAGACCGGCGCGAACCGGGTCTCCCTTCCCAAGCGCGATCATGCAGGGAGTCATAGCATTGACCTTTCCGCACACAACCACCTATTTTCGCACAAACTCCGTGCAAAAACGTACAGGCAAATGCGACCATTCTCGTGGGACGATCTACAGTTTTTTCTCGCCGTGGCGCGCACCGGGCAGCTTTCGGCCGCCGCGCGCAAGCTCAGGACCAACCACGCCACGGTATCGCGGCGCATCGACCGGCTGGAACTGGCGCTGGCCGCCAAGCTTTTCGAGCGCAACCCGCGCGGCTATTTGCTGACGACCGCCGGCGAAAAGCTGGTCGAGCGGGCCGAAGCCATCGAGCGCGAAGCGACCAATGTGGAGAGCGAGGTGGCGGGCGGCGCGACATCGGTGAGCGGTGTCGCCCGCATCAGCACGCTCGAGGGGTTCGGCAACTATTTTCTCGCCGACCGGCTGCCGGAACTCGCCCAGTCATTGCCCGGCCTGTCTATCGAACTGTTGATCATCCAGCAGATCGTTTCGCTCTCGCGGCGCGAAGCGGACATGTCCGTCACCTTGTCGACGACAAAGACCGGCGGGCTTCATCAGGAGAAGATCACCCTTTACCGATTGTTCCTCTACGGCACCCGGGAGTATCTCGACCGGCATCCGCCCGTGCGGCGCAAGGCCGACCTCGCCCGGCACCGCATCATCGGCTACATCGAGGACATGATCTTCACGCCGGGGCTCGACTATCACCGCGAGTTGCTGCCCGGCGCCCGCGCCTTCTACCAGAGTTCCAGCATCCACGCGCAGCTTGCGGCAACGCGCAAGGGGCTGGGGCTTTGCGTCATGCCACATTTCATGGCGCGGAATTATCCCGACCTGGTGCCGGTGATCCCGCGGGAAATCCATCTCGAGCGATACTATTGGTGCATCTGCCACCAGGACCTGGCGACCACGCCGCGCATTCGCATGCTGACGGATTTCATCATGACGGAAGCGATCAAGGCCAAGGCGGACTTTCACGGCCAGGCTTTGCTTGGTTGAAGCTGATACGCGCCTCAGGCCGGACCTTTCAGATCGATGAGGCCGGCCCGGTCGAGGCGCGCTCGACCATCTTGCAGGCCAGTTCGACACGTCTGGCGGGCATCTCGAAGCCGGTCACCGTTTCGCGCAGGAGGTCGAGCGCCGCCGCCCCCAGCTCGCGCATGGGGATGTGGACCGAGGTCAGGGGCGGGTTGTGGAAAGCCCCCTGCGGCAGGCCGTCCATCCCCATCACCGACACGTCGCCCGGCACCTGGATGCCGCGCTCGGCGAGCGCCATCATGGCGCCGACCGCCAGCACATCTCCGGCGGCCAGGACCGCAGTGAAATCGCATCCCTTCTCATCGAGCCGCTTCAGGATCGCCGCCCTGGCGAGTTCCGGCAGCCAATCGTCGACCATCACCACCAGGCCGGGGTCGACGGCGCCGCCGAGCCGCATGCGGTCGTGCCACCCTTCATAGCGCCGCTCGATGGTGCGGCGACCGGGCCGCATCAGAAACAGGATGCGCTCGTGGCCAAGCTGGCGCAAATGGTCGGTGGCGAGCGCCGCGGCGCTGCGGTTGCACGGGGTCACGCTCGACAGGCGCATGAACGGGTCATCGCCATTGACCAGCACGATCGGCTTCATGAAATCGCGCGTCGGCGCCAGCATGTCCTCATCGTCGAGAGTGAGAAACAACAGCCCGGCAATCGTCTCGTCGTTCATCGCTTCGTCAAGCAATTGCCGCTCCTCGGCGGGATTGGCGATGGAGCGGGTGAGAATTTCCATGCGCAGCGTGGTGGCGCGCTCCTGCAATCCCTCGAGCACATGCAGGGTAAACTGGTTGCGGCCATAGTCGATCATCGCCGCGCTGCTTGCGACGATCATCGCCTTCTTGCCGGCAACCGATGACGGCATGGCATAATTGTAGGTGCGGGCGGCCTCGATGATCTCGGCGCGGATTTCCGGCCGCACGCCCTGGCCGGTCGACAGCGCGCGCGAGACGGTGCTGACGGAGACGCCGCAGCGCTCGGCCAAATCCTCGAGCCGCACCCTTCGGCTGATCTTGCCTCGCTTGCCGGTCACATCCATTTCATCATCCCTCATTCCGCCTCGCCTCAGGCGGTATGAAAAAAATTTTCAAATTGTGCAAATGATTTTCTTTAGGCACAGTTTCCGCATCGAACCAGTGCAACGCTTCAATTGACATGAAAGCTTTGCATTCATGTCAATTGAAGCAAAGTTGCCCTGGATTCAGTCATTTGGTGGCCTGCTTTTCCCAGCCAACCTACCGGTTTGGCTGGGGCAGGACACTAGTGGTACGATCCTGACAGATGATATCCATCTGTCAGGATCGTACCACCAGATCAATAGGTTGTGGGCTGACTTGTCGAAACGGATGGGGACCATCCGTTTCGGTCAGACCACTAGGCTTTGGGAGGAGCGGATGGCCGTCAGCAGCGCCGTGCTGCGCGACCGATTGGACCTGCTGGTCAACGGCATGACCAGCCTGCGCCATGACGGCCGCTTCCACGAACCCAATCTGGACGGCACGGCGGGCGATTACATCAGCTTCGAGGCCTGGGAATGGCCGCAAGGGGTCGGCCTTTACGGGCTGGTGCAATTGTGGCGGCAAACCCGCGACAATCGCCTGCGCGCGCTGATCGAGGGCTGGTATGCGAAGCAATTGGCCGAGGGCTTGCCGACGCTCAACATCAACACCACCGCGCCGATGCTGGCACTGTCGCTCCTGTGGGCCGACACACGCGACGAGCGCTGGCGCGAAGCGCTCGACCGCTGGGCGGACCGACTGATGGCCGAGGGGCCGCGCACGCCTGAGGGCGGCCTGCAGCACGACGTCTCGGACAAGGTCAACGACAATGAACTGTGGGACGACACGCTGTTCATGGCGGGTCTGTTCATGGCGAGCTACGGACAGGCGTCCGGCCGCCGCGAACTGGTCGACGAAGCCGCACTTCAGTTTCTCGTCCACGCCCGCTATCTCTCCGACACGCAGACCGGCTTGTGGTTTCACGGCTGGACCTTCGACGGGCGGCACAATTTCGCCAGGGCCCGCTGGGCGCGCGGCAATGCGTGGATCACGGCCGGCATTCTCGACCTGTTCGAACTCGCCGATATCGGCGCTCCGGTGAAAACCTTCCTGAGCGGGGTTCTGCGATCGCAGGTCTCGGCACTCCTGTCCCTGCAGGCGCCATCGGGCGCCTGGCGCACGCTTCTCGACGATCCGCAATCCTATGAGGAAATCTCCGCCACCGCCGGCTTCGGCTATGCGTTGCTGAAGGGAGCGCGGCTCGGCTTCGGCGACGAGACATGGCGCCGGGCGGGACAGGCGGCGCTTGCCGCCGTCATCGCCAATATCGATGCGGACGGCACGGTGCAGAACGTCTCCTACGGCACGCGCATGGGACACGACCTGCAATTCTACCGTGACATTCCCCTGCAACCGACCGGCTATGGCCAGGCGCTGGCCATTCTCTGCCTGGTCGAGGGGCTTCACGCATTCGACGCACAGGAACAGGCCGCATGACAATGGGTACAAGATGACTTGGGGTGCAAGATGACGATGAATGTGAGATACGGCGCTTCCCCGAACGACGTCTCGGCGATGGATACGACGCGGCTGCGCGCCGAATTCCTGATCCCGTCGCTGTTCGTTCCCGGCCGCATCGCCTTCACCTACACGCATGTCGACCGCATGATCGTCGGCGGCGCCTGTCCGACGGACAAGGCGCTTGAATTCGGCGATGGCAGGGACGTCGGCACGGAAACCTTCTTCACGGCGCGCGAAATGGGCATCGCCAATCTCGGCGGCGCCGGCGCCATCACCGTGGACGGGGTCACCCATCATTTGGACAACCGCGATATCCTCTATGTGGGGCGCGGGGCGAAAAGCGTTGCAATGGCAAGCGTGGAGGCAACGAAGCCGGCGCGTTTCTACATGAACTCGGTGCCGGCCGGCGCCGACCATCCACACCGGCTGATCAAGCGCGCCGAGGCGAAAGCGGTTGAAATGGGTGAGGAGCGCCGCGCCAACCAGCGCCGGCTCGCCATGTACATTCATCCGGAGGTCGCCCCCTCCTGCCTGCTCCTGATGGGCATCACCGATCTTGCCCCCGGCAGCATCTGGAACACCATGCCGCCGCATCTGCACGAGCGGCGCATGGAGGCCTATTGCTATTTCGACATGGCCGCCGAGGACCGGGTGTTTCATTTCATGGGCCGGCCCGACAACACAAGGCACCTGACGGTCGCCGATGGCGACGCGGTGCTGTCGCCCGCCTGGTCGATCCATATGGGCGCCGGCACCGGTCCCTATGCCTTCGTCTGGGGCATGACCGGCGAAAACCAGGCCTATACGGACGTCGATCCGGTGGCGATCGCGGACATACTGTGATGAGCGAAGCGGCACGTTCCTCCTCGAAACATCATCTGTGCCGCCGGCTCACGACCGGCGCATCCGTCACCTATTGGCAGGTGGGGGAAACGACCGAACGCCGCTATGACCTCCCCGACCAGACGATGGTGGGCGCCATGGATCCCTTCTTCTTCCTGACCAGGGAGAAGAACTTCATTCCGCACGAATATCCGTGCCGGACGCAATTCGCCGCCGAGCATCGCGGCAAGCGCCCTTCTGTGGAAGGCAGCTTTATGGCCAAGTGCAACTGGCTGCCCTTCGGCTCGCCGAGGCTCGACCTGTCGGGCTTCTGGTTCCGGCCGACCCGGCTGGCCACCTGGGCGCGGACGGTCATCATCGCGCAACAGGCAGGGGCGTGCCGGTTGAAGCTTGCGACCTGTGGTGGGGCGGTTCTGTACGTCAATGGCCGCGAGGTGGGCTATCTCGCCCCGTATTCGCGCAATCTCGAACAAGATGCAGTGTTCGAAACTGCCCTCGAAGCGGGCGAAAACGAGGTTCTCGTCTATTTCGACGATCTGGCCGAACGTGACGCGCGCTATTATATCCAGCTCGATTATCTCGACGGCCCGTCCGCCGAGATGGCCTTGCCGGTCGCTGGTGACGCGAAGGCTGCCGCGTCCATCGAGGCTGCGCTGTCGGGGATGCATTTCGAGGCCGTCGCCTATACGGGTGGTGAGGTGGCATTGCGTCTGCCGGACCCGTTGCCCTTTACCGTCGAGACGTTGACCAGCGTCGAGGGCGATTTCATGTCGCGCGAGGAACTGGCCCTGACGTCGACATTGACGGCCGGAGCGGACCGGCTGGTCATCGCCAGAGCGCAAGACCTGCCGGGCGATTTTCGCCATTTCACCGTGACGCTCGCCGCGAATGGCTTTGCCGCCTCGCGCACGTTCGGCGTCGAAATCTGTCACGCGGAGCGGCAGGGCTCGCCGCCCGCGGCGGCCGGCGCGCGCATCGGCGAGGCGCTCCGCGAAGTCGCCGATTTCGCCGAGCCCGACGCGGTGCGCGCGCTGGCCAGGCTGGCACTCGGCGATGGCGGCGACGAAACGCAGGCGATGCTGGAAAAATCCCTGCCGGCGATCGAGGATTGCCACGATTGTGCCGATTTCCACCTGGTGCCGATGATCTGGTGCCGGGCGCGCTACGCGGACCTCCTGCCGGCAGCACTCATTGCCCGCATCGACGATGCGATGGCCACTTATCGCTATTGGTTCGATGAACCGGGCAATGACGTGCAGTGGTATTTTTCCGAGAACCACGCGCTGCTGTTCCACACCGCCGCCTATCTCGCCGGCCATCTGCTGCCCGAAACCCGTTTCCGCCGCTCGGGCCGGCTGGGCCGCGCGCAATCGGCGATCGGCGCCGAACGCGTGCGCGCCTGGCTCGACCACTTCGAACAATGGGAGATGGCGGAGTTCAATTCGGCTCCCTATTTTCCCATCGATTTCAAAGGATTGACCACGCTCTACGCGCTGGCGCCGGATGCCGGCATTTCCGCCCGCGCCGGGCGCGCCATCACGCGGCTGATGGAGGTGATCGCCAATTCGGCGCATCGCGGCGTGGTGACCGCCGCGCAGGGCCGCAGCTACGAGCACACGCTGCGCGCCAGCCGCTCGCTGGAACTGTCGGCCATCGCCCGGCTCCTGTGGGGCCGGGGCCACTACGGCGCACGGTTCCATGCCTTGCCGCAACTGGCCCTGTGCCTGCGCGACCATGGCCTGGTGCCGCCGACGCTCGCGGAGCGCGCCACCCTGACCGGCGACAGCGCCCAGGAATGGACCTTCGCGCAGGGCGAAAACCGCTTTGCGCGCCTCTATCACTACAAGACCGCCGACCACGCCATGGGGACGGCGGCTGCCTATCGCTGGAACGAATGGGGCTATCAGGAGACGCTGCTGCATGCGCGCATCGGCGGCGATCCCGACGCGCAGCTGTGGATCAACCAGCCGGGAGAGGTCATCCATTCGGGCTTTGGCCGCCCCTCCTACTGGGGTGGCAGCGCCACCATTCCGCGTGTGCAGCAATATCGCGACCTGGCCGTTCTCGTCTTCGAGGGCAAGGAGGAGCAGCCTGACTTCTCGCATGCCTGGCTGCCGCTCGCCGTGTTCGATGCGGCGCATGTCTCGTCCCATATGGCGACGGCCGCCTGCGATGGCGGGCGCGTCCTGGTCAAGGCCAGCGCGCCGCTCGAACGCGTCGCAAGCGGGCCGACCGCCGGCAGCGAATTGCGCCTCAACGCCCGCTCCGGCCACTGGATCGTCCGCCTCGGCGATGGGCGCCAGCATGGCGACCTCGATGCCTTTGAGCGGCGTTTCGCCGATCTGGCATTGCATGTGGCGGACGACGAAACGCTTGTCATCGACGACCCGGACTATGGCACCGTGCGCTTCATGGCCTCGGGCCATGTGGCCGCGGAGGGGCGCCTGCTCAAGCCGGAGGATTGGACAGTTTTGGGAAATCGCACGGAAATGGCCATCGGGCCATTGCAGGAGGCCGTGCGGATCAAGGCCGGCTAGTGGAATGAATTCCACCAGAAACCGGCGCGTTTGCAACGATTGTGGAGGAGAAGGCAATGAAGACCATGCAATCCGCGGTTCTGGCCCTGACGGTCGGATTGACCGCCACGGCACAGGCTTTCGCCGGCGATGTCCGCGTCATGTGGTATTCGGACGGCGTCGAGGGCGAGGTGATCCAGGACCTCCTGAATCGCTTCATGAAGGACAATCCAGGCATCAACGTCATCCTGGACAATGTCGCCTACAGCGTGATCCAGGAGCAGCTTCCCATCCAGCTCGAGGCCGGCCAGGGACCGGACATCGCCCGCGTGACGAACATCAAGGCGCTGGCCGATCACTGGCTCGACCTGACGCCGCATATCGCCGATCCCGACTATTGGCGCACGAGTTTCGGCCCGCAGGCCGACTGGATGCGGCCGGACGGTTCCGATGCCATCACCGGCTTCATGACGCAGTTGACGCTCACCGGCGGCTTCGCCAACAAGACGCTGTTCGAGCAGGCAGGCGTGGAAATCCCCGGTGAGAAAGCCACCTGGGACGATTGGGCCGCGGCTTCCGCCAAGGTGGCGGCAAGCCAGCAGCTTCCGATGGCCTTCGCCATCGACCGCTCGGGCCACCGCATCTCCGGCCCGGCGATTTCATACGGCGCCAATTTCATCGCCGCGGACGGCATGCCGGCCAAGCTCGATGACGGCGCCAAGGCGTTCATCGAGCGCTTCGTCCAATGGAATGCCGATGACAGCCATTCGAAGGAAGTGTGGGTGAGCGCCGCCGGCTCCACCTATCGCGCAGCGGCCGACGATTTCATCAATGCGCAGATGCCGTTCTACTATTCGGGAAGCTGGCAGGTGGCCAATCTGTCGACCAAGATCGGCGACGCCTTCGACTGGGTGGCGACCGGAAGCCCCTGCGGCCCTGATGCGTGCACCGGACTACCCGGCGGCGCGGCGCTGGTCGGCATCAAATACACCAAGAATGCCGAAGATGTCGGCAAGGTGATGGACTTCCTGGCGCAGGAAGACATCGTCAAGGAATTCTCCGAACGCACGCTGTTCCTGCCGGCGCACAAGGGCGTCGTGGAGAAGGGCCTCGATTTCCAGAGCGATGACCCGAACGTCAAGGCGGCGCTGAACGTGTTCGTCAAGGCAAGTTCGGCCGTCGCGCCAAACGCCGCCGCCCTGCCCGCCTGGAAATGGGCCTCGGCCTATTACAACGCGCTGGTCACGCGTGTCAGTCAGGTGATCGCCGGCGAGATGACGCTGGAGGAAGCCTATACCAGCATCGACAGCGACATCGCCGACGCGGTGGCCGAAGCCTCGCGCTGAGGCCAGCCCGTCGCCATGGCCGCATCGACCATCATGAAGAAGACCGGCGCCGCGCTCGTCGCGCCGGTCGGCTGGCTCGCCGCCCTGATCGACCCGCCGCTGCGCGCCTTGCAGAAAGCGACGGGCCTGAACGGCATGGCGGCCTTCTTCCTGGCGCCGAACATGGCGATCTTCGGCATTTTCGTCCTGTTCCCGCTGGTCATCAACTTCGCCTACTCGATGACCGGCGGCAGCGCGCTGTTCCTCAGCGGACGCACCTATGTGGGCGCCGAGCAATATGAGCGCTTGCTGACCTGCGAAAACTATCTCGACAAGCGAAGCTGCGTCGAGGATCTGTTCTGGAACGCCGCCGGCAACACGGCGCTTTTCGTCCTGTTCCAGGTGGCGCTGATGACCGTCGTCGCGATGATCACGGCGCTGATCCTGAACCGCGAATTGCGCGCGCGCGGCTTCTGGCGCGCCGTGTTCTTCTTTCCCGTGCTCCTGTCGCCCGTCGTGGTCGGCCTGATCTGGCGCTGGATCCTGCAACGGCAGGGCCTGCTCAACTATCTTCTGCACCAGTTCGGCATCGACCAGGTGCTGTGGCTGACCGACCGGTTCTGGGCCTTCGCCGCCGCCATCATGGTGTCCGTCTGGGCGCATATGGGGTTTTACGCGCTGATCCTGCTGGCCGGCCTGCAGGCGATCCCGAAAGACCTGTACGAGGCCGCCGAGATGGACGGCACGCGCCCGGCGCGCGTCTTCTGGCGCATCACGCTGCCGCTTCTGATGCCCAATCTGATCGTCGTGATCGTCCTGGCGTTGATCCGCGCCGTGCAGATTTTCGACGAAGTCTATGTCCTGACGGGCGGCGGGCCGGGCACCAGCACCATGTTCCTCACCCAGTATATCTACGAGATCGGTTTCGCCCAGCTCATCCGCAATCCGGGGCTTGCAGCCGCCGCCTCGATCCTGATGGGCGCTGTGCTCGTCGTGCTGACCCTGCTGCAGCTTGCCGCCAGCCGGCGCAATCAGAATGCCGGAGCCGCGAAATGAGCCGGGTCGCCGAATTCCTTCTGCGCCGACGCGGCGGCGCGTCCTGGCACTGGACCGACATCTTCACCTGGGCCTGGCTGATCGGCGGCGTCATCATGATGTTCGGCCCGGCCATCTGGCTCGTCGGTTCGTCCTTCAAATCGCCGGCAGCACTCGCCGAATTCCCGCCGACCATCCTGCCCTATGTGACGGCGGAAGCGATGGTGGAGGGGCACGACAAACCGCTGCCGCTCTATCGTGTGACCGGCGAGGACGGCGAGACACGTGTCCTGGCACAGCTGCGCCGCGTCGGCATCGTCGCCCAGATGATCGACCCGCAGGCGCCGGGCGAGATCGTCAAGGTCAACATCGCCGAGCGCACGCCGGTGCGCGAAATCAGCTTTGCGACCGAGAACTACACCGAGCCTTTCCTGCATTTCGACTTCCTGCTGTATCTGCGCAACTCGGTCTTCGTCACGCTGATGGCGACGCTGATCACGCTGGTGACCAATTCCATGGCGGCTTTCGCCCTGTCGAAATACCAGTTTCGCGGGCGCTCCTTCGTTATGCTTTTGATCCTTGCAACGCTGATGGTGCCGCTGTCGGTGATCCTGGTGCCGCTTTATTCGATCATCAGCGCCATGGGGCTGTTCAACTCGTTGTGGGGCGTGATCCTGCCGACGGTCGCCACCCCCACGGGCGTGTTCCTGCTCAGGCAATACATGCTGACCATCCCGGATGAGCTGATCGACGCGGCACGCATGGACCGGGCCTCGGAATGGCAGATCTACTGGCGCATCGTCCTGCCGCTGACGGCGCCGGCGCTGGCCGTGCTTGCCATCTTCTCCGTGGTCTGGCGCTGGAACGATTTCCTCTGGCCGCTGATCGTCCTGTCGCGCAAGGAGCTCTACACGCTGCAGGTCGGCCTCAACACCTATGCCGGCGAGCTGAACGTGCAATGGCACTACATCCTGGCGATGACGGTGGTGACCATGCTGCCGGTGGTCCTGGTGTTCGTCTTCCTGCAGCGCTTTATCACCACCGGCATCGCCGGCACCGGACTGAAATAGGAGGACGCCCGTGGGCCGCATCACGCTCGACCATATCGCCAAGGCCTATGGCTCCGTCGAGGTTCTCAACGACATCAACCTGAAGATCGACGATGGCGAGCTGGTGGTGTTCGTCGGCCCGTCGGGCTGCGGGAAGTCGACCCTGCTGCGGCTGATCGCCGGGCTCGACCAGCCGACGGCCGGCGACATCCGCATCGATGGGGCAATCGTCAACCGGGTGCCAGCGGCCGACCGGGGCCTGGCCATGGTGTTCCAGTCCTATGCGCTCTATCCGCACATGACGGTGCGGCGCAACATGGCCTTCGGGCTGGAAAATTCGCACATGCCGCGCAAGGAGATCGAGGCGCGCATCACCGAGGCGGCGCGCATGCTGGAGATCGAAGCCTATCTCGACCGGCGGCCGGGCCAGCTTTCCGGCGGCCAGCGCCAGCGCGTCGCCATCGGCCGCGCCATCGTCCGCAACCCGACCGCCTTCCTGCTCGACGAGCCTCTGTCCAATCTCGACGCCGAGCTGCGCGTGACGATGCGCGCCGAGCTTGCCAGCCTGCACGCGCGGCTGAAGACGACGATGATCTACGTCACCCACGACCAGGTGGAGGCGATGACCCTGGCCGATCGCATCGTCGTGCTACGCGGCGGCCGCATAGAGCAGGTGGACACGCCGCTCAACCTGTTCAACAAGCCGGAAAATCTGTTTGTCGCCGGCTTCATCGGTGCGCCGAACATGAACTTCTTTCCAGGCCAGGTGGAGGAAACACTGCCGGACGGGCTGTCCGTTTCCTTCCTCGACGGACAGAAGACACCGGTGAAGGCGGCAACGAACAGCGGCGCGGCAATGGGCGCGGTAACGCTTGGCGTGCGTCCGCAGCATCTGCATCTGGCGCAGGACGGCGAACCGCAAATTCCCGTCCAGGTGAGGCTGGTCGAAGCGCTCGGCGCGGAAACGGTGGTGCATGCAACGGCCAGCGGCGGCGAGCGCGTGCTTGCCGTCCTGCCCGGTCAGCCGGCCATCGCAAAGGGCGACCGGATCGCCCTCTCCTACAGGCGCGACCTGCTGCATGCCTTCGACGGCGACGGCATGCGGCTGGCGGGAAACTAGGGCGTTTTTCGTGAGTACAAGTTCACTCAAGACACCCTATCTGTTTGTTTTCACAGCATTTATGCGACGCCAAGTGAACCCGCTTGGCTGCAAAATGCTAGCCGGCGGAGGCGTCTTGCAGCAAATGTCGCGCAAAGAACGCCAGCTCGAAAGCCCCGACGAGCCGCGCCCTCGGTTCCATCGCATCCATTCCAGCATCCCGGAGAACCCTCATGGCCGAAGAAACTAACGGAGTTGCCATTTCGCTAAAAGGCCGACGCGCGCTCGTGACGGGCGGGGCGGCCGGTATCGGCCAGGCGATCGCGATCGCGCTGGCTGCGGCAGGAGCCGATGTCGCCATCACCACCCACGCGCGGCCGGGCGACGAGACGCTTTCGGCGGTCCGCCGCGCCGGCCGGCAGGGCCATGCGGTCGCCGCCGACCTTGGCGCGATGCGGATCGCCGATGCCGAAGCTCTGGTCGCCGATGTCGAGGATGCGCTCGGGCCGCTCGACATCCTGGTCAACAATGCCGGCATCATCCGCCGCGCCGACGCGGTCGACCATCCGTCCGAGGACTGGCGGGCGGTGATGGCGACCAATCTCGACGCCCTGTGGTTCCTCAGCCAGGCGGCGGGACGCGGTATGTGCCGGCGCGGCCATGGGCGCATCGTCAACATCGCCTCGCTGTTGAGCTTCCAGGGCGGCATCCGCGTGCCCGGATACGCCGCCGCCAAGCATGGCGTTGCCGGGCTGACCAAGGCGCTGGCCAACGAATGGGCGCCGCTCGGCGTCAATGTCAACGCCATCGCGCCCGGTTACATCGCCACGGAAAACACGCGCGCCCTGCGCCAGGACCCGGAGCGCTCGCGGCAAATCCTCGAGCGCATCCCGGCAGGCCGCTGGGGCGAGCCCGGCGACATCGCCGGCGTGGCCGTGTTTCTCGCCTCACCCGCCGCCGCCTACATTCACGGCGCGATCCTGCCGGTCGACGGCGGCTGGATGGGCAGGTAGCAGGCCGGTCCGGCTTGTCACGCGCGCAGGCTATCCGGCGTAACGCGCGAGCCCCAGCGCGGCGGCATCGATCTCCGGCTCGCGCCCGTCGATGATGTCCGCCAGCAGCCGCGCCGAGCCGCAGGCCATGGTCCAGCCCAGCGTGCCGTGCCCGGTGTTGAGATAGAGCCCTTCGAGCGGCGCGGAACCGACCAGCGGCGGCCCATCGGGCGTCATCGGCCGCAGCCCGCACCAGAACGACGCCTGAGCGACGTCGCCACCGCGCGGGAACAAATCGGTGAAGGATTGCTCGAGCGCCCGCTGGCGGGCCGGACGCAGGGTCAGGTCGTAGCCGGCCAGTTCCGCCGTGCCGCCGACGCGGATTCGGCCGCCCAGCCGGGTGATCGCCGTCTTGTAGGTCTCGTCCATGATGGTCGAGACGGGCGCGGCGTCCACGTCCGTCAAGGGCAGCGTGATCGAATAGCCTTTCACCGGATAGACCGGGATGGCGATGCCGAGGCTGCGCAGGAGAAGCGGCGAATGGCTGCCCAGCGCGACGATCACGGCATCGGCCGTGCGCGCTCCGTCGGAGGTGAGGACCGCCCCGACGCGACGTCCGTCGCCAACGATCCCGTGGATTTCCGTTCCGAAGGTGAAACGCACCCCCATATCCGCCGCGATTTTTGCCAGTTCTTCGGTGAACAGCCGGCAATCACCGGTCTCGTCGCCCGGGAGACGCAAGCCGCCGGTGAAATCAGCCCGGGCGGAGGCAAGCCCCGGCTCGCGGGCGATGCAGCCGGCCCGGTCGAGCACCTCATGGGCTACACCGAACGCGCGCAGCACCTCGACATCCTTGCCGATGCCGTCGAGTTGCTCCTGGGTGCGGAACAATTGCAGCGTTCCCTGGCTCCGCTCGTCATAGACCAACCCTTCCGCAGCGCGCAGAGCCTGCAGGCAATCGCGGCTGTACTCGGCGATCGGCACCATGCGCGCCTTGTTGCGCGCATAGCGGGCGGAGGTGCAGTTGCGCAGCATCTGCAGCATCCACATCCACATGGCCGGGTCCAGCCGCGGGCGGACCACCAGCGGCCCGTGTCGCATGGTCAGCCATTTGAGCGCCTTCACCGGGATGCCGGGGCCGGCCCAGGGCGAGGAATAGCCGGGCGACACCTGGCCGGCATTGGCAAAGCTGGTTTCCAGAGCGGGACCGGGCTGACGGTCGATCACCTCGACCTCATGTCCTGCCTTCGCCAGATAGTAGGCGGTCGTCACTCCAATGACGCCGCCGCCGAGAATGAGCGTTTTCAACGCGATGGTCCTTGTGATCATGCGCCGTCCGGCGCCGCGCCAATCAAGCAGCGGCGCAAGGACGGCGTTTCTGAAACATCAGATACGGTGGTCTTCCGGCGATCGCGCCCTGTTCAGGCGGATGCCGGCTACGGATCGGAGTGATGCCCCCTGGTGGCGAAGCCGTGCGGCTTCACGCCAGGGGCCGTAGGGATGCGATGAGGCCACCCGCATGATTGAGAAAGCGGCGGCGACGGGCATCGGGCGCAAAGAATTTTGGCATATCGATAGTCACGCGCATGATCTGGACCAACGCCCTGATACAGCAAGTGCCGCGCCGTGACCAGAGCCGGTCTCGAGGCGGCCCTGAAGTCAGAAGAGGCGGGCGAAGAAGATGATGCTCATCACCACGCCGACCAGGATGACGACGGCACGAACCACGCGCGGCGGAAGCGCACGGGCCAATGGCGCACCGGCATAGCCCCCAGCGGTGGCGGCGACCATCATCACCAGGGCTTGCGGCCAGGCGACCAATCCGGCGAGCGCGAAGGTGGCCACCGAGATGGCCGACAGGATGAAGGAAAGTCCGTTCTTCAGGCCATTCATCGTGTTGAGGTCGCGCATCCCCCACCAGGAGAACAGAGCGAGCAGGACAATGCCGAGGCCGCCGTTGAAATACCCACCATAGACCGACACCAGAAGGGTGCCGAACCATCCTTCCCGTCCCTCGACCTGTTGACGGCGCGCCCATGCCTGGATCTTTCCACCGAAGGCGAAAATCAGGGTCGCCGCGGCCAGCAGGAACGGAATCACCAGCGAGAACGCTTCATTCGAGGAGACAAGCAGCAGCAACGAGCCGACCAGGCCGCCCGCGGCGGTCAGGATGCCGATCCGCAGGAGCCTTGCACGGTCGAACGCGGCAATTTCCTCGCGAAAGCCCGCGGCACCGCCGAGATAGCCGGGAAACACCGCCACGGCGCTCGTGGCGTTGGCCGCCACGACCGGCACGCCGGTATAAACCAGCGCCGGGAAGGTCAGAAACGTCCCGCCGCCGGCAACCGTGTTCAATGTTCCCGCGCAAAATGCGGCAACGGCAAGGATCAGATAATCTGCCATGTCGAATTGATTCCGGAAGGTTGAAGGAAGCGATCGCAGCGGGCGCGCCAGGAAGACAATGGCTGTTTAACCGATGCGGCCATCGGCGGCCATAGCGTTCTCAAAGCCTGCCCATCGCGCGGACGTTCGGTCGACACCCTCCCTCTCGACCTTTGCGCAGGGGGCGGGCATGCTGCGGTGCATGCGACAAGGCTCTTGCCTAAATCGTATGATAGTATACGATTTATCACATGGTTGATGATCAGAAGCTGCACGATACAGGGATGATGACCCATCGCGAGGGCGCGAAGGCTGCGCCAGACACGGAGCCACCGCTGCTCGAGGTGCGCGACCTGCGCATCTCGTTCGGCTCCCTGCCGGTGGTCGATGGCGTCTCCTTCACCCTGCGCGAGGGCGAGGTGGTCGGCATTGTCGGAGAATCGGGCAGCGGCAAGAGTGTTTCGGCGCTTGCCCTGATGCGCCTTCTGCCATCGCATGCGCGGATCAGTGCCGCGCGGCTGCGCTTCATGGGGGAGGATCTGCTGACCGCCAGCGAGCGGCGCTACGAGGCTTTGCGCGGCGCGGCCATCGCCATGATCTTCCAGGAGCCCATGACGGCCTTGAACCCGGTGCTCACCGTCGGCGAGCAGATCGTCGAGACGATCCGCCGGCATGACGGGGTAAGCCGCAGGCTGGCGAGGCAGCGCGCCCTCGACGCGTTGAAGCGGGTCGGCATTCCGGCTGCCGCCCAGCGCATCGACGAGTACCCCCACCAGATGTCCGGCGGCATGCGCCAGCGGGCGATGATCGCCATGGCGCTCGCCTGCAATCCGCGCGTCTTGATCGCCGACGAACCGACCACCGCCCTCGACGTGACCATCCAGGCGCAGATCCTCGAATTGCTGCAGGATCTTCAGGAGGAATACCGCATGGGGACGATCATGATCACCCACGATCTCGGCGTCGTGTCGTCCTTCACCGACCGGGTGATGATCATGTATGCCGGGCAGGTGGTGGAGGATGCCAGCGCCGAACAGGCATTCACGCGGCCCGGCCATCCCTACACCGAAGGGCTTCTGGCCAGCATTCCCTCGAGCGAGACGGACACCGAGCGGCTGTATGCCATTCCCGGCACCGTGCCGCCGCCGTTCAACCTGCCTCCGGGCTGCCGTTTCGAGCCGCGCTGCGCGCAGGCGAAGGAGCCATGCCGCCAGGGCCGCCCCGTCCTCATGCCCTGTGGCGATGACCACCTGGCCGCCTGCATCCGCAACACCGGCTATGTTTTCCCGGAGGGCACCAATGAACGCAGCTAGCACGCCCCTGTTGCGCGTCGAGGCCCTGGAAAAGCGTTTCGAGACGCGCGGCGGACTTTTCTCTGAGGCACGGTCCGTCCGCGCGGTGGACGACGTTTCCTTCACCGTCAACGCCGGCGAGACGCTGGGGCTGGTTGGCGAAAGCGGGTGCGGCAAGACCACGGTCGGGCGCCTCGTGCTGCGGCTCATCGAGCCCAGCGCCGGCAAGGTCGAATTCGACGGGGTCGATCTGCGCGCCCTCGATGCGGCGCAAATGCGCGCCATGCGCCGCGACCTGCAGATCATCTTCCAGGACCCGCTCGGCGCCCTCAATCCGCGCATGAGCGTCGGCGAACTGATCATGGAGCCGCTGGTCATTCACGGCGTCGGCGATGCGGTCGAGCAGCAAAGGCGGCTTGCCGAACTGCTCAGCCTGGTCGGGCTGGCCAGCTATCATGCCGGACGCTTCCCGCATGAATTCTCCGGCGGGCAGCGGCAGCGCATCTGCATCGCCCGCGCCCTGGCGCTCAATCCGCGCTTCATCGTCTGCGATGAGGCCGCCTCGGCGCTCGACGTGTCGATCCAGGCACAGATCCTCAACCTGCTGCAGGACCTGAAGAAGGAACTGGGCCTCACCTATCTGTTCATCAGCCACGATCTCGGCGTCATCCGCCATATCTCCGACCGGGTGATGGTGATGTATCTGGGCAAGGTCGTGGAGACGGGCAGCAAGAAGGCGATCTTCGACGCCCCCGCCCACCCCTACACGGTGGCGCTGCTGCGCTCGGCGCCATCGCGCAACCGCGGCAAGACGCGCTATTCGGCGATCAAGGGTGACCTGCCGAGCCCCTCCAATCCGCCCTCGGGCTGCCGGTTCCACACGCGCTGCCCGATGGCGCAGGAGATTTGCCGGAAGGAGCAGCCGCCGCTTGCCGCCATGAACGACGGCACGCATCTGGCGGCCTGCCATTTCGCCGGCACGATGGGCGCTTGAGCGCAGCCTGACGGCAACGCTGGGTCAGATGGCGGGCGTGCGGTAGAGCACCTGGCCGCCGACGCGGATCTCCGTATCGAGCAGATAGGGTTTCAGGCTTTCAAGATCGACGTCCATGCCGAGGCCTGGCGCATCGGGTGCGGCGATCAGGCCATCGGCGCCGGGCACGATGTGATTTTCGGTGATCGCCGCCGCCAATGCCTTCGGATCGGCCGGATACTCGCAGATGCGGCTTTCCGACAATCCGGCGAAGGGCTGCAGGGACGCCGACAACGCCAGATGCGAGGTGAAGGTGTGGTTGACATAGGTAACGCCGCGCGCCACCGCCAGATCGGCAACCTTCCTGGCCGGGCCGATGCCGCCGATGCGGCCGCAGTCGATCTGCACGAAGCCGATCCCGCCATAGACGATGAGGTGCTGCGCCATGTGCACGTTGTGCGCCGATTCTCCGCCGGCGACGCGGACGCGCGCACCACGCGCCGACAGCGCCGCATAAGCTTCCAGCGCACCGCCGTGGAACGGCTCCTCGATCCACAGGACGCCAGCCTCGTCGAGCGGTTTCAGCCGGGCTGCCGCGGCCTCGACATCCTCAACGAAGATCTGCCCGACATCGACCATCAGTTCGGCATCGCGGCCCAGGCCCTCACGGGCCGCGACGAAGTGATCGGCATCAGCCTTCACATCGCCGCGGCCCACCGGCCCCCAGCCGAACTTGGCCGCCGAGAAGCCGTCCTGCCGCGCCTTGCGGGCACGGTGGAGGGTAATCTGCGGCGTGTCGCCGAACAGCAGCGAGGCATAGGGCGTCTTGCGGTGCGCGGTCTTGTAGCCAAGCAGGCGCCAGGCCGGTTCCTGCCGCTTCTTGCCCAAAAGGTCCCACAACGCCATTTCGATGCCGGAGAAGGTGTGCGGCGCCTGCAGGAGATCCATGGAATTGTAGCCGACCAGGGCGGCTATACGTGCGATGTCCTCAGGCCCTTCCAACACCTGGCCGAGCACCGAGGCGCCGACTGGCCGGCACACGCCATGGGATTTGGGGCACACAAAGGCGGCTATGGACGGCAGCGGCGCCGCCTCGCATTCGCCCCAGCCGACAAGGCCGCCCGCGCTGACACGGACCAGGAGCGCGTCCTGGCTGCCGTCCGCCTCGTCGGTGATTTCAGGCATTGCAAGGTAAAAGAGGTCGACGGCCTCGATCTTCATTCTGTGTTCCAGGCTCCGTGTTCAGGTGCGGCGATAGAGGCTTGCCTTCGGCGCGAAATCGGCGATGTCGTCGAGCGGGAACATCGGCCGGGCACAGATCGTGTGCCCGAGCTGGCGGATGTCGGCGGAAGTGGCGCCGGGCGCGTCGATGTTGAAATTCTTCTCCACCCATTGGTCGTACATGGCGTATTCCGTATGCGGCGACTTGACGACGATCAGGTCGAAATCGGCCGGGTTCAGCCCATTGGCGAAATACATGGCCCGGTCGAACAGACTGACCGAACGGCTCATCACGACCACCGTGACATTGTCGTATTCGAGCACCGCCGTCGGCCCCGCATCGAGCACCAGCTTCATCGTTTCCAGCCGCCCCGAGCCGTCGGACAGGAGCTTGATGTGCGCCTTGACCGGCATCGGCGTGAAGCGCGCCGGGTCCATCGCCCCGCCCAGCGTGACCTCCACACGCGCCCCGACGCCGGCCCGGTGGGCGGCGGCGGCCGCCTCCGGATCGACGATCTGCGCCAGGACGCGCTTCGGATACCCCTTGTCGCGCAGCGCATGGAGGATCGCGTTGGAATCGCCGGTGGCGCCGGACGAGGTGGCATCGGCCGCATCGGTGAAGCAGACCGGGCCATCGATGGTGCGCGCCTGGGCGATGGCGCGGTCGAGCGGCATCAGCTTGCCCTGCATGCGGTGACGCATCGGCCAGAATTCCGCCGCCAGCCGCTCGGCCTCGCGCTGCGCCGCCGCCGCGTCGCCATCGGTGACGACGATCACCTGGCTGCAGAGTTCGGGCACGTCGGTGAATGGATTGCCGATCATGATGCCGGCCGAAAGCGCGGTTCCCTCGCGCTCGAGCCGCCGACACTCGCCGATCAGGTCGCCATAGCAGCCGGTGCGGGTGATCAGTTCGTCGCCACGCACGAGCGCCGGGATGACCACCCGCGCCACGGTCGGCGCGACGCCGCCCGACAGGAGGCCAAGCAGAAGCCGCGCTGCCCGCGCGCCGGTGTCGGCAAAATCCACATGCGGATAGGTGTGGTAGATGGCCATGCCGTCCACCTGGCGGATCATGCGGTCGGTCAGGATGCCGTGCAGGTCGAGCGATATGACGATCGGCACGGACGGGCCGGCCATGTGGCGGATCTCGCTCAGCAGATGGCCCTCCGGGTCAAGCTCGCCATCGGCGCCCATTGCCCCATGCAACGAGACATAGATGCCGTCGACGCCATCCAGGCGCGCCGCTACCGCGTCGAGCAGTTCCGCCGACAATTGCTGCCAGCCCTGGCTGGAGAGCAGACCGGCACTGCCGGCGCGGGCGGCGATGGTCGGCACAAGGCGGATGCCGGCGTCGGCTTCGAAGACGGACAGCGCGCCGCCTATGGCAGTGTTCTTGCCGCGGTGGCCGAGCAATGCCTCGCCGCGCTCGACTTCGAAGTTCTCATATTCGGAGGGAACGGGATTGAAGGAGGAGATCTCCTGCATGCATTCCACAATCAGAACAGTCGGCATGGTTGGTCCTTACTGGGGGATCAAGCGTCCGGCTCAGTGGCCGGACCAATCGTCGGCATAGTCTTCCATGATGATGGCCACCGCGTCGCCGCGCGCCACCCGGCCAGGGCCGGCGCCGAACCAGACGATGCCGTCCTTCTGGTAGGTCAGCATCAGCGGCTCGGAATCGACATCCTCGATGAAATGCAGGTAGCCGGCGACGGCGCCTGCGCGCACCTCCTCGCCGACATAATGCGTCGGCTCGAACAGCCCGCCCCTCGGCGAAAAGACATAGGATTGCGGATCGCGCACCATCATGTGCCGCGTCTTCGGCGAGCCGTCGCGCTGGCCGGTCTCGGGCTCGCCCTCGATGACACCCATATGCTTCAGGATGTTGTCGACGCCGCGGCGGCCGATGCGCACGCCCTCGATGTTGACCCGGCCCCAGCCGCCGAGCTCCGTGCCGAGCGAGACGATGCCACGCCGTTCGACGCAGGAGGTGAATGTGGAATCCTCATCCACGCCGCCGAAAACGACATTGTACGGCGCGCCGAATGCCGCAGCGGCGGCGATGGTCCTTTCGCGGATCGCCGGGTCGGCGACATGATGCATGTTGGTCGACAGTGCCGAATCGAAGGAGTGGCCGGCCGTGTGCATGTCGACCGAGATGTCGGCCATGGGCAGGATCACGCTGTCGAGAAAGTGGGCAAGCATCTGGCTGAACGTGCCTTTCGGATTGCCCGGAAAGCAGCGGTTGATGTCCCAGCCATCGATGGGCGAGAGCCGCGTGTCGGCCATGATCGCCGGAATATTGACCGCCGGCATCATGATGACGCGGCCCTGCACCTCCTCCGGCTTCAGGCTCCGCGCCAGCCGGGAGATGGCGATCGGTCCCTCATACTCGTCGCCGTGCACGCCACCGGTCAGGAGAACCGTCGGCCCACTGCCGTTCTTGACGACGACAATGGGAATCTCGACCGTGCCCCAGCCGGAATTGTTGCGCGACAAAGGCGCGCGCGCATAGCCTGCCTGGCGGCCATTCCTGTCGAAATCGATGGTGCAGACGATCCGGCTTTTGGCCGCTGTGACGCTCATGCCGCGTTCCTATCCAGAAGAGAGCTTGTTTCGTATGATTGTATACTATATTGATTTCTGTCAAGGGGCAGCCGGCTCCAAACATTGTGTAATTCTTCATGGAGAAAGACCATGCACGGTCGCATCGACGGGGCCGAACCGACAAAGCAGGCGAAAGCTCTCATGCCGATCCGCATCACGGCGATTCGTGTCGCGCCCCTGCAGGGCGAAAGCCCGCAAGGAGGGTGGAGCCATGAGATCGACGAGAAGGATTCCGTCCACGCGCTGATCGCCATCCACACCGATGCGGGGATTTCCGGCTACGGCAGCGCGTTCACCAATGGCCGGCTGGTCGAAGCCGCCGCCGGCGTGCTCGAACCCCTGCTCATTGGCGAGAATGCGCTGGAACCGGACAGGGTCAGCGAGAAGCTGCACCAGAACACGTTCTGGATGGGACGCGGCGGCAGCCTGACGCATGCGATCAGCGGCATCGACATCGCGCTTTGGGACATACTGGGCAAGGCGACAGGCCTGTCGGTCGGCCGCCTGCTCGGCGGGCGCTATCGCGACCGGGCAAAACCCTATTGCTCGCTGCTGATGGACCGGCCGGAGCGCATGGCCGAGGTGATCGCGCCCCACTACGAACAGGGGTTTCGCGCCTTCAAGATCGGCTGGGGTCCGTTTGGGCGGCGCGACAGCGCGAAACTCGACGAGGCCATCGTGCGGGCGGCCCGCGATGCAATCGGCGACGATGCGCACCTGTTTGTCGATGCCGGCGCCAGCGACGCCTTCTGGCCGAACGGCCTCAAATGGGCGCTCAACACGGCGCAGATGCTGAAGGATTACGGGGTCGGCTGGTTCGAGGAACCGCTCAAGCCGGACGCCATCGACGATTTCATCGCGCTGCGCAGGGCAAGCCCGGTCGCCATCGCCGGCGGCGAGGTGCTGACGCGCCGGCAATCCTACACGCCATGGCTGGTGCGCGGCGCATTCGACATCGTGCAGCCCGACGTGACCAAGGTCGGCGGCCTCAGCGAGCAGCGCCGCATCGCCTGGATGGCGCAGGAATTCGGCGTGCGCTATGTCGGCCACGGCTGGAACACGGCGCTCGGCCTTGCCGCCGACCTGCAACTGGCGGCGGCGATTTCCGACTGCGACCTGGTCGAGTACATCGGCGGCAGCGCCTATGTCGACCGGCTGACGCGGGCGCCCTTCAGCCTCGACGCCGACGGCTGTCTCGCCATTCCCGACCTGCCAGGCCTCGGCATCGAACTCGACCCGGATCACGTCGCCCGCTACACGCCCGACGCGAAACGCTTTTTCGCCGGCTGAACGCCATGGCTCACTCTTTTCCACAGAAGGAAATGCAATGAACGAGATCGATCTCAAGGGCCGCAATGCGGTCGTGACCGGCGGCGCGCAGGGCATCGGGCGCGCCGTGGCCGAACGGCTGATCGCGTCGGGCGCCCGCGTGGCGATCTGGGACCGCGACGACACGCTGGCGCGAACATCCGCCGCCGAGATGGGCGTGCAGGCGATGTCGATCGCCGTCGAGCAGACCGATTTCGATGCCGTGCGGGACGCTGCCCGGCAAACGGAGGAGGCCCTTGGCGGGATCGACATCCTGGTCGCCAATGCCGGCATCGCCGGCGCCAACGCGACGGTCGCCGACTATCCGGTCGAGGAATGGCGGCGCATCATCGACATCAACCTCACCGGCGTGTTCCATTGCTGCAAGGCGGTGGTGCCGGGCATGGCTGAGCGCGGCTATGGCCGCATCGTCAACGTCGCATCGATCGCCGGCAAGGAAGGCAATCCGAACGCCGCCGCCTATTCCGCCTCGAAGGCGGGCGTCATCGCGCTCACCAAATCGCTCGGCAAGGAACTGGCGGACCAGAACATCGCCGTCAATTGCGTGACGCCGGCGGCCGCACGCACGCGCATCTTCGACCAGATGTCACAACAGCATATCGACTATATGCTGTCGCGCATTCCGCGCGGGCGATTCCTGGAGGTCGGCGAAGCCGCGGCGATGATCGCCTGGCTGGTCAGCGCCGAAAACGCCTTCACCACCGGTGCGGTTTTCGATCTCTCCGGCGGTCGAGCCACCTATTAACGCGGTTTCACGGCCCAGCCGCCACAAGAAGAAGGAATGTTCATGAAACTCGTACGCATCGGCCAGCCCGGCCAGGAAAAACCCGGCCTCGTCCACACGGACGGCACCCTTCGCGACCTGTCGGGAATCGTCTCCGACATCGCCGGCGAAACGCTGACGCCGCAAGGGCTCGACGCCCTGCGCAAGGTCGATCCGGCGAGCCTGCCGGTGATCGGCGAGGCGGCGCGCTACGGTCCCTGCGTCGGCCAGGTGGGCAAGTTCATCTGCATCGGCCTCAATTATGCCGACCATGCCGCCGAGGCCGGCCAGCCCGTGCCGAAGGAGCCGATCATCTTCATGAAGGCGACAAGCGCCATCTGCGGGCCGAACGACACGGTGCTCATCCCGCGCGATTCGCAGAAGACGGACTGGGAAGTGGAACTCGGCGTGGTGATCGGCAAGCCGGGCAAATACATCGCCGAGAAGGACGCCCGCGCGCATGTCGCCGGCTATTGCGTGATCAACGACGTTTCCGAACGCGAATTCCAGATCGAGCGTGGCGGCACCTGGGACAAGGGCAAGGGCTGCGACACGTTCGGGCCGATCGGCCCCTGGCTGGTCACCGCCGACGAGATCGCCGATCCGCAGAATCTCGGCATGTGGCTGGAGGTCGACGGCAAGCGCTATCAGGACGGCTCGACCAGGACGATGGTGTTCGGCGTCGATGCACTGGTCAGCTATGTCAGCCGCTTCATGAGCCTGCAGGCCGGCGATATCATTTCAACCGGCACGCCGCCCGGCGTCGGCATGGGCATGAAACCGCCCGTCTATCTGCGCCCCGGCCAGACCATGCGCCTGGGGATCGAAGGGCTGGGCGAGCAGAGCCAGCCCGTCGCCGCCGACAACTGACAACACCCAGACCGGTTCATCGTTTCGTTGAAACACTGAACCGGTCTATCTCGTTGTTTTTCCGAATTTATGCGGACGTCAGGTGATTCCACCTGACTGCAAAATGCTCTAGCGCCGAAGCGGGTTCGCCGGCTTCGGCCGCTTCGTTTCAGATCGACCAGCCGCCATCGATCGCATAGGCCTGACCCGTCGTGTAGGTGGCGCCAGCCAGGTGAACGGCGAGCGCGGCGATCTCGTCCGGCGTGCCGAGGCGCCCCATTGGCTGGCGGGCGACGAAGGCCTTGCGGGCCGCGTCGTAATCGCCCTGCGCCCGCATGCGCTCCTGGAGGGAAGGGCTTTCAACCGTGCCCGGACAGATGGCGTTGCAGCGGATGCCCTGTGCGACGAAATCAGCCGCCACGGCCTTGGTCAGGCCGATCACCGCGGCCTTGGTGGTGGCGTATGCGCAGCGGTTCGGCGCGCCTTTCAGACTGGAGACGACCGACGCCATGTTGATGATGCACCCCTCGCCGTGCTCCAGCATCGCCGGAAGGAAGGCCCGGATCATGCGCACCATGCCCTTGACGTTGAGATCGAAGGCGAAATCCAGATCCTTGTCCGCCATGTCGAGGATGGAGCCGGAATGCACGACGCCGGCGCAATTGAACAGGACATCGACGCGGCCGACCGCCTGAGCGGTCTCACGCACGGCGGCATCGTCGAGCACGTCGAGCGGGCGTGTGGAAATGTTGCGCTGTCCGCTGAGGCCTGCAAGCAGCGCCTGATCGATATCGGTGGCGACCACCTTGGCGCCGGCCCGGGCGAAGGCCATGGCGCTTGCCCTGCCGATGCCTTGCCCCGCCGCGGTGACAAGCACCGTCCTGCCGTTCAGAAACCTGTCCATTCTTCCTCCTTCAACCCGCGTCGCGCTTGGCGCTCAGGCGCGGGTCCGTTATGTCGCGCAGGCCGTCGCCCATCAGGTTCAGGCCGAGCACGGCGGCAGCGATCGCCATGCCCGGGAAAAAGGCGATCCAGCTTGCGTCCTGCAGATAGTTGCGGCCTTCGGCGATGATGTTGCCGAGCGAGGGCGCCGGCGGCGGCGGGCCGACGCCGAGAAAGCTGAGGATCGCCTCGGCCAGGATCGACACGGCGAAGACGAAGGTGAGCTGGACGATCAGCGGCGACAGGGCGTTGGCGAGGATGTAGCGGAAGATGATGCGCGCATGCCCCGCACCGACCGCCATGGCCGCTTCCACATAGGGCAGTTCACGGATGACCAGCACGCTGGAGCGCACCACGCGCGCCGTGCGTGGGGTGAAGGTGATGGTGAGCGCGATCACCGCGTTGAGGGCCGAAGGGCCCAGCGCGGCGGCGAGCGCGATGGCAAGCAGCACGCCCGGAAAGGCCATCAACCCGTCCATGATCCGCATCAGCGCATTGTCCAGCCAGCGCACATAGCCGGCAAGCATGCCGAGGAAGACGCCGAAAACGCCGGTCATGACGACAACGGAAATGCCGATGCCGAGCGAGACGCGCGTGCCGTGGATGACCCGGCTCAATATGTCGCGGCCGAAACCGTCCGTGCCGAACCAGTGTTGCATGGAGGGTGCGGCAAGCAGGCTGCGGTAGTCATTCTTGTTGGGGTCGTAAGGGGCGATCAGATCGGCGAAGACCGCCAAGAGGACGATCAGGGAAAACAGCGCGAAGCCGACACGGAAGGATCGGTGCGCGCCGAGCCGGCGCAGGAACAGCATCCAGCCGCGTCGGCGCGCGCGGGCGATCTCCCGACGCAGGGAGAGGGTTTCGCTATCGATTTCAACGGCCATCGCGCACTCTCGGGTCCAGCCAACCATAGGCGAGGTCGACCAGGATGTTGACGAAGACGAAGGTGGCCGCGGTGATCAGCAGGCCACCCTGGATGATGGGATAATCGCGCCGCTGGATGGCGCCGATGATCAGCCGCCCGACGCCGGGAAGCGAGAAGACGGATTCGATCACCACCGCCCCGCCGAGGAGCACGCCCGTCATCACGCCGATGACGGTGACGATGGGAACCAGCGCATTGCGCAGCGCATGCTTGAAGATGATCGAGTGGCGGCGCAAGCCCTTGGCCCGCGCGGTGCGGATATAGTCCTGGCTCATCACGTCGAGCATGGCCGAGCGCGTCATGCGCGCGACCACACCCATCTGCGTGATGGCCAGCGCCAGCGCCGGCAGCGTCATCGAGCGCGCCCAGCCAAGGAAGCTTTCGCTTGCCGGCACGTAGCCGCCGGTCGGCAGCCAGCCGAGCCCGACGGAAAACACCGAGATCAAGATCAGCGCGAACCAGAAATCGGGCACGGAAAGCCCGAACAGGGCGAGCGACATCGACCCCTGGTCGAGCCAGCTGTCGTGGCGGATCGCCGCGACGATGCCGAGCAGAACGCCCAGCACCACAGCAAGAACCAGAGCGATCGCCGCCAGAGAAAGCGTGACCGGAAGCCGCTCCAGAACGGCATCGGTGACCGACATGTTGAGCAGATAGGAATCGCCGAGGTCTCCCTGCAGCAGGCGGCCATACCAGCGCACGGCCTGCTCGACCATCGGACGGTCGAGCCCCAGACGCTCGCGGATTTCCATGCGTTGCGCCTCGGTCGAATCGCTGCCGGCAATCTCCGCCGTGACATCGCCCGGCACGATGGCGATGATGATGAAACTGACGAGCGAGACGACGAACAGCACCGGCAAGGCGCTCAGCAATCGTCGTGCCAGGAACCCAATCAATATCCGCGCTCCAGGATTTGAGAAACGGCCCGACAACCGAACCGGTCTATCTCTTTGTTTTCCGCATTTATGCGGACGTCAGGTGATTCCACCTGACTGCAAAATGCTCTAATTGCCCGGGAGCGGCGGACCCCGCCCCCGGACAAGCTACTCACAACGCTGCTATTTTTCGAGCCAAACATCGTAGACGCGCGGGAAACGGAAGGGCTTGAACCCCTTCACATTGGCGCGCGCCGCCTGCATCAGCCCGGTTTCGCCGAGCTTGATGATGCCGAAGAACTCGTAGAGCCGCTTCTGTATCCTGGCGAAGACCTCCTTGCGGCCTTCCTCGCTGTCGGTCGAGATCAGCTCCTGATAGAGCGCGTCGAGCTGCTCGTCATTGGCGCGGAAATGCGGAGCCGCGCCGGTCAGCGTGGAGATCAGGGCCGCCGGGCCGAGATAGGGCTCGATGCCCATCATCAGCGTCCAGCCGTTCCAGCCCTGGTCCTGCAGGCGGATGTTCAGCGCCGTCGGCCAGTCGACCTGGTTGATGACGGCATTGATGCCGACCGCCTTCAACTGCTCGGCGATGACGACGGCTGCCTTGCCGTGCTCGGGAATGGTCGAATCGGTGAGGATCGAGAAGGGCTCGTTGTTGTAGCCAGCCTCCTTCAGCAGCGCCTTCGCGCGGTCGGCGTCGGCCAGGTTGTAGTGATCCTTGCCGATGTCGCCGGCGTCGTAGGTCGACCCCTCATACATCCAGCCGTGGTAGAGGTGGAACAGTCCTTCCGTGGCGATCGCCATGACCTCCTCGTCGTTCAGCGCGACCTGCACGGCCTCGCGGAACTTCGGATTGTCGCCGGGCGCTTCCTTCATGTTGAAGATGAAGGTGAGGAACGCCCAGGGCATGTTCTCATACACCGCGATGTCGGCGTTGGAGGCAAGACGCCTTGCCGTCGGGACGGGAAGCTGTTCGAGAAGCTGCACTTCACCCGTTTCGAGCGCCGCAACCGCCGCACCTGGCTCAGGGATGACCCGGAAGGTGACGGTGTCGAGATAGGCCGTCTTCTTGCCGCCGAAGCCATCGATGCCTTCGTGGCTTTCGTCGGCGCTGTAGTCCTCGAAGCGCGCCAGCTTCACATGGCTGTCGGGCACATATTCGACGAACTTATAGGGGCCGGTGCCGATGAACTCGATCTCGCTCGGGCCCTTGCCCGCCTCTTCGGCCGGAATGATGACCGCCGGCGCGCGCGGCGAGGCGAAGGCTTCGAGGAAGGTGGGCGTCGACTCCGTGAGCTTCAGCGTCACCTCGTGGGGACCGGTGATCTCGATGCTTTCCACCGGCTTCAGCATGGTCTGGGTCGCACCATGCTTCTGGTAGCGTTCGAGCGACGCCTTGACGTCCTCGGCGGTCATCTCCTTGCCGTTATGGAACTTCACGCCCTTGCGCAGCGGGATGCGGTAGGATTTGCCGTCTTCGGAAATCTCGACGCTCTCGGCCAGTATGGGAATCGGCCGGATGTTCTCGCTGAAGCCGAACAGCGGCTCGTAGATGTTCATGGTGATGTTGCGCGATGCCTGCGACGAGGTCACCATCGCGTCGAGGCTCGGCGGGTTCGAGCTCTGCACGACGACGAGATCGCCACCGGCGGTCTGCGCCTGGCCCGCCATCGGCGACAGGCCGATAAAGGCTGCCACGGCGGCGGCCAAGCAGACATGCCAGGCGTTCCCCAGCCTGCTGGTCTTTGCCATTTTTCGTCTCCCTCTGTATTTGAAGTTTCTTGCACTTAAGTGCAGGCTACCGGCGTTTCGCGCGCCAAACGAACAGGCGAGGCATTGCACTTATCGTATAATAGTATACGATCTTAACGAGGCAATCAAGACGCATGAGATCAAGGAACATGTCCGCAGACCAAGCCAGCCCGAGAAAGGGCACATTGCCGAAGCTTCTGCCGCTCGAAACCAGGACGCTGGTCGATCAGGTCGTCGATGCGATCGTGGAAGCCACGGCGACAGGCGTGTTTCTGCCCGGCGACCGCGTGGTGGAAGCGGAGGTCGCCCGCTCGCTGAATGTCAGCCGCGTGCCGGTGCGCGAAGCCCTGCGCATCCTGGAAAGCCAGGGCATCGTGGTGAATGCGCGCTATCGCGGCATGCGCCTGATGGATGTCAGCATCGACCGGCTGGAGAAGATCCTCAAGGTCCGCACGGCGCTGGAAACCCTGGCGGCGCAGGAGGTGCTCGCGGCGCGGGAGGCGGACCCGAGCATCCTCGAGCCGCTGGAGGCGGTGGTGCGGGAACTGCATGCCGCCGCCGAACGGGGCGATTCCTACGGTGTCGCCCGGCTCGACACCGATTTCCACCGCACCCTATGCCGCCTGTCCGGCAATGATGTCCTGCTGCATATGTGGGAGCCGCTGTCGCGACAGCTGACCATCATCTTCGGCCTGTCGACGCTGCAGAAGGACCTGCGGCTGATCGTCGAGGAACATGACGAGCTGCTCGACAAGCTGAAAGCAGGCGACGCCAATGGCCTGATCGCGCTGATGAAGGTGCATATCCTCGATTACTCGCGAGCGCTCGATTACGAGGGGCTGGTGAAGACCCGGCGCTCCGAACGCGACGCGAAAATCTGATGACGCGGCGGCGAAACGCCGCCGGCCCGCCTTCGCCATAGACCGGTCCAGCGTTTCACGGAACCGCTGGACCGGTCTGTTTCTGTGTTTTTCCGCATCTGTGCGGACGTCAGGTGTTCCACCCGACTGCAAGATGCGCCTGCCCTCAGGCAGCGGCCACCGCCCGCCTGGCCATCGTCTTGATCAGGTTGGCGCGATAAGCCGCGTCGCAATGGATGTCGGACATCAACCCGTCCGCCGACACCGCGACGCCATCAACCGCCGAAGCAGACCAGTCGGCCGAAAGAGCATCCTCCAGACCCTGGTGGCGGAAAACGCCGTCGGCGCCCGCGCCCGTTACGGCAACACGCACCTTGCCATCGGCTCCCCGGGCGGCGAAGACGCCGGTCATCGCATAGCGCGAGGCGGGGTTGGGAAACTTCGCGTAGCCGCATTGCGCAGGCGCCTCGAAACTGATCGAGGTGATGATCTCGCCGTCCTCCAGGGCCGTGGAGAACAGGCCGGTGAAGAACTCATCCGCCGCGATGGCCCGCTTGTCGGTGTGGATGGTCGCCCCCAGCGCCAGAAGCCCGGCTGGATAATCAGCGGCCGGATCGTTGGTGGCGATGGAGCCGCCGATCGTGCCCTGGTGGCGCACCGCCGGGTCGCCGATGCCGCCGGCGAGCACCGTCAACGCCGGGCAGGCCTTGGCAAGCTCGGCGTTTCCGGCAACGGCCGCGTGCGTCGTCATCGCACCGATCGTGACACGCTTGTCCGACACCTTGACGCCGGAGAGATCGGCGATCCCACGCAGGTCGATCAGGTCCGACGGCGCAGCCAGATGATGTTTCATGGTCGGCAGCAGCGTCTGGCCGCCGGCCAGGAACTGCCCGTCCGACGCAGCGGCGCGCTTGGCCACGGCATCGTCGATGCTGGTGGCCCGGTGATAGTTCAGATCGTACATGGCCTGCCTCCCTATTCAGCGGCGATCTTGGCGGATGCGGTCTGCAAGGCCGCCCAGACGCGCGGCGGCGTCGCCGGCATGTCGAGCGCGTTGGTGCCGATGGCATCGGTGATCGCATTGATGATTGCCGGCGGCGAACCGATGGCTCCCGCCTCGCCGCATCCCTTCAGGCCCAGCGGATTCGACGGGCTCTTGGTCGAGTGATGATGAATGGTGAAACTCGGCAGATCGTCGGCGCGCGGCATGGCGTAGTCCATGTAGCTGGCCGAGAGAAGCTGACCGTCCTCGTCATAGACGACGTTCTCCAGCATCGCCTGGCCGACGCCCTGGGCGATGCCGCCATGCACCTGCCCCTCGACGATCATCGGGTTGATGATGGTGCCGAAATCGTCGGAAGCGACGAACTGGACGATCTCCGTCGTGCCCGTCTCGGGGTCCACCTCCACTTCGCAGACATAGGTGCCGGCCGGGAAGGTGAAGTTCGTCGGGTCGTAGAAGGCGCCCTCCTTGAGGCCCGGCTCCATGCCGGCCGGCAGATTGTGCGCCGTGTAGGCGGCAAGGCCGACCTCGTGCCAGGCCATGGCGCGATCCGTGCCGGCGACCTTGACCTGGCCATTCTCGATGACGAGATCGTCCTCGGAAACCTCCAGCACATGGGCGGCGATCTTCTTGACCTTGGCTTCGATCTTGTCGAGCGCCTTGACGATGGCCGACAGGCCCACCGGTCCCGAGCGCGAACCATAAGTGCCCATGCCGAACTGCACCTTGTCGGTATCGCCATGGACGATCTGGATATTCTCGATCGGCAAATCGAGGCGATCGGCCACCACCTGGGCGAAGGTCGTCTCGTGCCCCTGCCCATGGCTGTGGCTGCCCGTCAGCACCTCGATCGTGCCGACCGGATTGACCCGCACCTCGGCGCTTTCCCAGAGACCGACGCCGGCGCCGAGCGAACCGACGGCCGCCGACGGCGCAATGCCGCAGGCCTCGATGTAGGACGCCAGCCCGATGCCGCGCAGCTTGCCGCGCTTGGCCGCTTCCGCCTTGCGGGCGGGGAAGCCCTTGTAGTCGGCAGCTTCGAGCGCCTGGTCGAGATTGCCGGCGAAATCGCCGACGTCATAGGCCATGATGACCGGCGTCTGGTGCGGAAACGACTTGACGAAATTGACCCGGCGAAGCTCGGCCGGATCGACGCCCATCTCGCGCGCCGCCGTCTCCATGATGCGCTCGACGAGGAAACAGGCCTCGGGACGCCCGGCGCCGCGATAGGCGTCGACCGGCACGGTGTTGGTGTAGACCGTGCGCACGTTGCAATAGATGTTGGCGATGTCGTACTGGCCCGACAGAAGCGTCGCATAGAGATAGGTCGGCACCGCCGAGGAGAACAGCGACATGTAGGCGCCGAGATTGGCGATGGTGTCGACCTTCAGCCCGACGATGCGGTTGTCGGCGTCGAAGCCGATCCTGGCCGTCGAGACATGGTCGCGGCCATGCGCGTCGGTCATGAAGGCCTCCGAACGGCTCGCCGTCCATTTCACCGAGCGCTTCGTCTTCATCGCCGCCCACAGGCAGGCGATTTCCTCGGGATAGATGTAGATCTTCGAACCGAAGCCGCCACCGACATCCGGCGCGATGACCCGAAGCTTGTGCTCCGGCGCCACCTGATAGAAGGCCGACAACACCAGTCGCGCCAGATGCGGGTTCTGGCTGGTGGTGTGCAGCGTGTAATGATCCTCCGCCTCGTCATAGGCGGCGATCGCCGAGCGCGGCTCCATCGGGTTGGGTGCCAGGCGATTGTTGAGGATGCGCATCTCGGTGACGTGCGCGGCACCGGCAAGCGCCTTGTCGGTGGCCGCCTCGTCGCCCAGGCCCCAATCGAAGATCAGGTTGCCGGGCGCGTTGTCATGCAGCTGCGGCGCGCCCTTCTTCAGGGCATCGACCGCCTGGACGACCGACGGCAGCTCACCGTAATCGACCTCGACAGCCTCGGCGGCGGCACGGGCGGCCGCCTGCGTTTCGGCAACGACCATCGCCACCGCATCGCCGACATAGCGCACCCGGTCGGTCGCCAGCGCCGACCAAGCGCCCATGTTCATGCCGCTGCCATCCTTCGAGGAGACAGCCCAGCCGCAGATGAGATTGCCGATGCCGTCGCCCGTGAGCTGCTTGCCGTCCAGCACGGCAATCACGCCGTCCATCGCGCTGGCCGCCGATTTGTCGATGCTGTTGACCGTCGCGTGCGCGTGGGGGCTGCGGACGAATGCGGCATAGGTCTGCCGCTCATTCCTGATGTCGTCCGTGTAGCGGCCCTTGCCGGTGATGAAGCGCTTGTCTTCCTTGCGCAGGACGCGGGCGCCAATGCCATGTTCCGTCATCTTCGTGCCCTCCCTCAGCTCGACGCCATTTTCGCCGCGCCATCCTGGATGGCCCTGACGATGTTGTGGTAGCCGGTGCAGCGGCAGATATTGCCTTCCAGCTCGTGGCGGATGGCCTTTTCCGACAATTCCCTGCCATTGGCGGTGTAGCGCGCCACCATGTCGGTGGCCGTCATGATCATCCCCGGCGTGCAGAAGCCGCATTGCAGACCATGGTTCTCCTTGAACGCGACCTGCATCGGATGCAGTTCGCCGTTCGACAGGCCTTCGATCGTCGTTACCCTGGCGCCCTCGGCCGATGCGGCCAGCATGGTGCAGCTCTTCACCGCCCGCCCGTCGACATGGACGACGCAGGCGCCGCACTGGCTGGTGTCGCAGCCCACATGGGTTCCCGTCAGACGCAGGTGCTCGCGCAGGAATTCCACCAGAAGCGTGTTGTCGGGCACGGCGGCACGCGCCGCCGTTCCGTTCACGGTCATCGAGATTTCGGTCATCGTTTCCTCCCTTGCACGGGCCTGTGCCCGGATACGCTCAGTTTTCGCGCAACCAAGCCAGCTTACGCCGCCGGCTGTCCGCTTCCTCCTGAAAATTTCTCATGCTCAAAGGACATATCGTCGGCGCGTACCCGACATCCGGCTGCCGGCGCACCAGGCAGCAAGATATGGACGCCCGCCACGGAAGGTTGGTCTTCGCGTGGGATCGATGCGACGAAATCCGGTGATCCGTGGACGGCGAGGAGCGGGACGCGCGCCACACGATCACGTGGCCATGCGATTCCTGCCAGGTACATCCGCCCACTCGATGCCTCCCGCGTTTCCCGCCGTGCGGATTGCCAAGATGCCGATCACAAAGCCGTGGATATATCCATGGCCTCGCGCGATCGCGTGGATCCTGGTCATTCCCGGAATCCATTTAAGCGGCCTTTCGGGGGAAAGCCAAGGCCCACTTTGGTTGAGCGCCGCAGCCGCCCCGCCCGGTGCGTCAGAAACCGTTGGGCGCCGGATCCTGCATTTGGTAGCTGTCACCCTCGACGCGGTAGATGGAGCAATTGCGTTCGATGTCGCCCGGTGCAGTGAACCGGAACGCGCCGAGAAGCCCCCTGAAACCGCCCCGCGCGCTGAGCGTCGCTGCCGTCAGTGCATCCGCACCACGCGACCGTATGATGCCAATCGCCAGGGCGGCGGCATCGAAACCGTAAGCTGCGTCCTTCGTCATCGCCCGGCCGAACTCGGCCCTGTACCGCTGGGTCACGTCGGCCACAGCCGCCTGATCGACCCGGCAAACAAGCGTGCCCATCAGGCCGCGTTGCGCCGGCAGCTCGGATGTTCCCAGGATCAGCGCGCCGGACGACAACGCGCCCGTTGCGCGCAGGGCCGCAACGGCTGCTGCCGGCGATTCCAGCCCTGGCCCCAAAAGCACGGCATCCGCCGCCTTCAGGACCGCGCCCTGGCTGGCGACCCCGTCGCTTGCGCGGGCTGAAAACGGCAACGCCGCCGAGACCTGTCCACCCTTTGCTTCGATGCCCTTGCGCAGGCGCGCAAGTCCTGCCTGCTCCATTTCCGGCGGATGCAGCAGCACGATTCTCTTGCGGCCGGCCTGAACCGCGTAGGATGCGACTTCGACGGCACTGTCCGTTTCGTCGGAGAGGAAGGCGAAGATGCCGGGGGGCCGCGCGACGCCGTTGGGAAGGAACGCCACGACGGGCGGGCGGGCCTCGGCTGCGCCCGCGGAAAACGCGCCCAGCTGATCGGTACGCGACGGGCCGATGAGGATCTTCGCTCCTCTCCCGATCAACGCCTCGATGCCGGCGCCCGCAGCGCCCGGCCTGGCATTGTAGACCGCGAGAGTGACCTGATCACCGCCCAGTTGCATCGCTGCTAGCTTCGCACCGTCGCGCCGATCCCGCTCGCCGGCGCTTCCGAGCGCGGCGAGCATGCCGATGACCACCGGTCCGGATCCCACCGTCTCGATCCCGGCAGCGACGCTGCTCTCCCTTCCGCCTTCGACATCGAGAGCGTCATCGACCGTCGATGACTGGCACCCGGCAAACGCCAGGGAGGCGGCGAGCATTATGAAGCGGAGACGACGGGCACCAGCGCGCGACCGCAGGAGGGCACGCAGCGCGGAGCGTGCCCCATCGGAAATTCGCTCCGGCATCGCCCCTGCGTTCCCCGTCCCATGTCGCTGCATGCCACCGCCTACCGGTTCGCGCATGGCGGAACCTGCCCGGCCGATCAATACATGTACTGGACCATGCGCGCGTGGAAACACTCGCATTTGTTGAGATAGTCCTCGTCGCGATATTCGGACCTGAGATAGCCATAGGCCTTGCCGCAGGCAACCTTCGCCTCGGACGCCCAGACGAAGGCGGGACGCCCCGAATTGATCCACTGCGAACTGTCGGCGACGGCGACCGCCTCATCCATCAGCCGCACCACCTCGGTGGAGAGCGCCGCGTTGTTGTCTATGGAAAGCAGCTTGGCGTTGCCGGCGACCGGGCAATAACCGCCCACCGACAGATCGGCGGACTGGACGCCGCCCGTGAGCGCCGTTGCGGCGATGAGTGCGAAACCGAGTGTCAGTTTTTTCATGAAGTCCCCCGTGACGGAAAGCGTCTTTGGAATTTCCCTTGCGTCAGGAATACACTTTTCTTAGCCGGTTTTCAAATGGCGACCGGAGTATTCCAGCCGCCATTCTGGGCGGATTCCGATCAGACCGTGTCGGAGCCCGGCGTGGCATCACCGTCGTCATAGAGTATCTTGACGCCAAGGCTCGTATCGAGGGTCGCGACGACATAGGCGTCCGCATTCGCATTGGTATCGAAGTTTCCGGCACCAGTCGTGTCAACGATGAGTTCATTGCCAGTGGCCTGGAAATAGTTCCCGACAGGATCAGCACCAACTTCGAGAAGCTGCGTGAGATCGATCACGTCATTCTCATTGAAATCATAGTCGGCGATGACATCCTCGATGGATCCGCTCAAGCTGTCGGCATCGATGATGAAAGTGTCCGCGCCACTGCCACCTTCCATGTTGTCGGAACCGAGGCCGCCGGCCAGAATGTCGTCGCCATCTCCTCCGAACAGGAAGTCGTCACCCGCAAGACCCGCAACGATGTTGTCGTCGGCCAGCTTGGTCGCCTGAAGCGGCGCAATCGCGGTGCCATCCACGCCGTCGGTGCCCACCACGTTCATTCCGCTGTTGGGAAGGATCGTGGTATTCAAGGTGCCGGTCGTTTCATCACCATCGCCATCGGAGCCGATCAGGTCATACTGCAGGTCGATCGGCTCCTGGGTAACCGTCGCTCCGATCTCGAATACGCCGAGTTTGAAGTTGGTAGACGCATCTGCCGTGCTCTGGTCGGTGTCGAAACCACCGGTAATTTCCACTGCACTGAAGCCGGTAGCCGTATCAATCTGATAGCTCCAGCCCGCCGGCAAACCAGTGATCGTATAGGTGCCGTCACCATTATCGATCACATCACCACCCTGGTTGGTCTGGAAATCGAAAAGCGAAACCAGATTGCCGAGGCTGTTGTAGATCGTCACCCCGGAGATGTTCACAGTCGTTTCGCCTGCCGGATCGCCGATGTAGACGAAGTCGTCGTCGGCAAGTACTGCCCTGATAGTGAAGGTGGCAATGCTGTTCGTAAAGTTCATATCCTGCTTGAAGGTGGTCGTGGTGACATGCGTCCCAACGTCATACTCACCACCGACATCCGTTCCCGGTGTCGTGATGTTATCGTAGAAATCAATGCGCATGACTTCGTTGGCATTGACAGCATTCCCGTCGCCGATACCGATGTCGGAGTTATTGGTATTGACCTTGCTGTCATTGGCGTTTGCGCCGATATTACCCTTGCCTGAAATCAGGGCATCGAAAATACCGGACGTTCCGAAGACACCAAAGAATTCCGAATTGCCACCGCCGATGGCGTTGGCCGCGTCGAAAATTTCAGCCGGCCCGTTCAGAATCGTTTCCTGAACCACCGTTACATCATAAGTATCGGTGCCAGGATTTAGCACGACATTATACACCACGCTGTTGTCAGAGCCGTCCGGATCACTCACCCGGTCGTAGCCGCTGATGTCGAACGCGGCATTGGTCGAAGCCACCAGGGTATGTCCGTCGGCACTGACGAAGACATAGAGATCCTGGGGGCCGGAGACACCATCGCTGAACGTAAGCGCCGTGCCGTTTGCATCAACGGCCAATTGCCCGTTGATCGCGCTGTCGAAGACGACATCGCCCACCCCATCCGCGCCCGCCTTCATGGCGAAGCCCAACTGCATCGTCGAGCTGTTGTTGTCATCGTTGAGGACGTAGCCTGTCTCCGGCGTGAAGGGCATCGGCACATCGTCGACGACGTCGATGGTGATGGTGCCGGTGACGGTGTTGCCGTGATCATCCGTCGCCACATAGGTGAAGCTCTCGACCCCGTTGATCGTGGTCGTCGCGTCATCGGCCAGGCCGTCAAGGTAGTTCTTCGACAGCGTGTAGGTGTAGCTGCCGTCGCTGTTCACCTGGATCGAGCCATAGAGGCCCGCCGTCACCGCATTGCCGCCCGTCTGCAGCGCATAGGTGTAGGGCGAGGTCCCGCCGCTCGCCGCGGCCGTGCCCCCATCGGTCTCCGCCCCCGACGTGGTTCCCAGTGTGCCGGTCACCGTGCCGGCGACCAGGTCGCTGCCCTCGAGCGAAGTGTCGAGCGCCGCCTCGTCGACCGTCACCGTATAGTCGGGGGTCGCAAGGCCGCTGTCGTTGATGTTGATCGTCAACGTCGTCGTCGACACGTCGCCGTCGCCGTCGACAAGCGTGTAGACGAACACATCCGTCGTCGCCGTGGCGGTCGCGTTCGGCTTCGACACATAATCGTAGGACCCGTCCGCATTGAGCGTCAGGTAGCCCAGCACCGTCTCGATCTGGACGCCGACATTGCCGGTCGCCTCGGTGACCAGGTCCCCGCCCGCCGCGCGAACACCCTGGATCGTCGCTCCGTCGGCCCCTTCCGTGTCGTTCGCAAGAACACCCGAAGCCGCATCCACATTCAGCGTCGAGCCCTCGATGATCGGCCCCCCGCTGTCCGCAACAGCCGTCGGCACATCGTCGACGACGTCGATGGTGATGGTGCCGGTGACGGTGTTGCCGTGATCATCCGTCGCCACATAGGTGAAGCTCTCGACCCCGTTGATCGTGGTCGTCGCGTCATCGGCCAGGCCGTCAAGGTAGTTCTTCGACAGCGTGTAGGTGTAGCTGCCGTCGCTGTTCACCTGGATCGAGCCATAGAGGCCCGCCGTCACCGCATTGCCGCCCGTCTGCAGCGCATAGGTGTAGGGCGAGGTCCCGCCGCTCGCCGCGGCCGTGCCCCCATCGGTCTCCGCCCCCGACGTGGTTCCCAGTGTGCCGGTCACCGTGCCGGCGACCAGGTCGCTGCCCTCGAGCGAAGTGTCGAGCGCCGCCTCGTCGACCGTCACCGTATAGTCGGGGGTCGCAAGGCCGCTGTCGTTGATGTTGATCGTCAACGTCGTCGTCGACACGTCGCCGTCGCCGTCGACAAGCGTGTAGACGAACACATCCGTCGTCGCCGTGGCGGTCGCGTTCGGCTTCGACACATAATCGTAGGACCCGTCCGCATTGAGCGTCAGGTAGCCCAGCACCGTCTCGATCTGGACGCCGACATTGCCGGTCGCCTCGGTGACCAGGTCCCCGCCCGCCGCGCGAACACCCTGGATCGTCGCTCCGTCGGCCCCTTCCGTGTCGTTCGCAAGAACACCCGAAGCCGCATCCACATTCAGCGTCGAGCCCTCGATGATCGGCCCCCCGCTGTCCGCAACAGCGCTTGGCCCGTCATCGTTGATATCGACGACGAT
>NZ_LFVY01000024.1 GCF_001050155.1 Nitratireductor soli | reverse complement strand
AATCGGGAACATCTCAGGGGAGCAGGTCAAACCGCAACTGCATCCTCGTGAAGAGCGCGACCAGCACAAGCTTAGCCGTTCAGAAAAGGCAGGCCAACCGCAACGCTTTTCTGTCGCGCTCTGCGGCCTGTTTCAGCTTAGCCGTTCAGAAATGGCAGGCCACGGCAAAGCGAGGCCGGATGACGGGTTCGCGCCGCGAAGTCCCGCAGCCAGAAAAACAAGGCCGGTTGTCGGAAGTCAGACCACTCGTTCGTCCTCGAGATACAAAGCAACGAATACCGGTGAAAGACCCATGAGAAAGATCAGGATCATCGCGAATATCTCGCTCGACGGCGTGATCCAGTCGCCCGGCGGTCCGGACGAAGACGGCGACTACCCGCACGGTGGATGGGCGATGCGGTATTTCGATACGGCCATGGCAGAGGCCATCGCGGCGGCGCAAGGCAAGAGCTTCGATCTGCTGTTGGGTCGCCGCACCTACGATGTCTTTGCCGGCCACTGGCCGAAGGTCGAGAACGATCCGATAGCGGACGGTCTGAACGCCGCGACGAAATACGTCGCGACCCACAGGCCGGACAGCCTCGGATGGGGCCCGGTCGAGGACCTGGGCACCGACATCATCGCGGGTGTGCGCCGCCTCAAGTCGAAGGACGGCCCTGACCTGATCGTCTGGGGAAGCACGACACTGACGTCCGTTTTGCTCGAGCAGGGGCTGGTCGACGAGGTTCTGCTGCTCGTCTACCCGGTGTTGCTCGGCCGGGGCAAACGCTTCTTTTCGGAGGGGGCCGACCCGCGCGAACTCGCTCTCGTCAGCACCAAGGCTACGTCCTCGGGCGTGCTGATGAACACTTATCGACACGTTGGATCGCTGCAGACCGTCGCCATCCCGACGTCGGCCGGCGCGCAGCAGGCTTAAGGAGAAACCACGATGCTACGCATTCTACTGACTGCGGCGGCGCTCGTCGCAGCCGTCGCCGCCTTCGCCCAGGAGGCTCCCGAAGGCAAGCGGGTCGAAATCAACGGCATGCAGATGTACTATGAGGTCTCCGGCAAGGGTGACCCGATGATCGTGCTGCATGGCGGCTTCATGAATATCCCCATGATGGGCGAGATCGTCGGGCGGCTGGCCGAGGCCCACCGCGTCTACGCGCTGGAGCTCCAGGGCCACGGCCGCACCACCGATATCGACAGGCCGATCACCTATCCGAACCTCGCCGGCGACGTCGCCGCGTTCATGGATGCGGTCGGGATCGAGAAGGCCGACGTCTTCGGCTACTCGATGGGCGCGATCGCCGGGCTCAGGCTGGCCATCGACCATCCCGGGAAGGTCGATCAGCTGGTCTTCGCCTCCGGCATATACGACTTCCAGGGCTGGCAGCCGGCCTTCCGCGAGGCGATCCCGCAATGGACGGTCGAGATGTTCTCCGGGTCGCCGCTGGCCGAAGAGTACAAGGCGCTCGCCCCCGACCCGGAAGGCTTCCCTGCACTGGCCGAGAAGCTGATCGCACTCGAGAAGGCGCCGTTGGCCTGGGGTGAGGAGGTGGCGGCGCTCAGCACGCCGGTGCTGATCATCGCCGGCGACGCCGACGGGTCGACGCTCGAGCACAATGTGGAGATGTTCCGGCTGCTCGGCGGCGGCGTTATGGGCGACACGGGCAAGCCCCTTCCCGCCTCGCGGCTCGCGATCCTGCCGGCCACCTCGCACACCGCGCTGATCGGCCAGCCCGACCTGATGATGGCGTTCATCGGTCCCTTCCTGGCCGGCGAAGCGCCCAAGGGCTGGTTTGACTGAAATCTCGCAGACGCGCGCGAACAAAAACCCAAGAAAACCGAGGAGATTAGAAATGACCAAACTCGTGACCTGCCTGTGGTTCGACCACGGCGAAGCAAGCAAGGCGGCCGCATTCTATGCCGCCACCTTTCCCGACAGCCATGTGGATAGGGTGAATGCGTCCGCATCCGACTATCCCGGCGGCAAGGAAGGCAATGAACTGACCGTCGAGTTCACCATGCTCGGCCAGTCGTTCCTGGGCCTGAACGGCGGCCCGAATTTCAAGGCGAACGAATCCGTCAGCTTCATGGTGCTGACCGAAGATCAGGAAGAGACCGACCGCTACTGGAACGCCATTGTCGGCAACGGCGGCGCGGAGAGCGCCTGCGGCTGGTGCAGGGACCGATGGGGCTTTTCCTGGCAGATCACGCCGAAGCGGCTGATGGAGCTGACGACCGGTCCCGACCGCGCCAAGGCCAAGCGCGCGATGGAGGCGATGATGACGATGAAGAAGATCGACATTGCGGTGCTGGAGGCCGCGGCGGCGGACTAGGTGGCCGGCTCACAACTTCGCAGCCAGATGCGGATTGGACGCCCCTCGGCATCGACAAGGGCATGGATCTTGGTGGTCAGGCCGCCGCGCGAACGACTCATGCAAAGGGATCGCTCTTCTTCTTTGGCCGTTGGCAGCATGCCGGTGAAATCGGCAAGCAGCATCAATCTCAATGACCAAATCCGAGCCGATCGCTGCGCATCAGGCCGCGCCAAGCCTCATCGCGGCACCATCCTCTGTGGAATTGCCGGTAGTTCGAAATGTCCACCTGCGATCTTCAAGCGCCCTCAGCCACTCCTGCGTGGCGTGCGCGCCACATGAACAATATGATCGGCCATTTCCGCGTAGATCTTCCGCGCATCGAAATCAGCAGCGAAGGTCGCCATGCGCTGCCGCCGGGCCATGGCAATGTCCTGATCGGCAAGCACCGTCTCAACCGCTTCGGCCAATGTTTCGGGCGTAGCGCCGGCAATGGAACGGCCAGCCGCCGTCTCGGCATACAGCGCCTTCAACTCGCCAGCTAAAGTCGCAAGCTGATAAACGCCGTAGGCCATATACTCGAAGACCTTGTTGGGGAGCCCCTGCGGCGCATGTTCAGCATAAGGCAGGAGCCCGACCTGCGCGTTGCTCAGAAGCGCGGCAACCTCGTCGGGACCGAGCCAGCCAGGCAGGATGACATTGGGCAATGCACGAAAGTCACGCTCCAGCTCGGGGCACTCGGACGCATTGCCGGCCAGAACAAAGACAATGTCGTCCCGTTTGGCCAAAAGGCAAGCTACATCGCGTATCAGCGCGAGATCGTAGGTTGCGCCCCAGGATCCGACAAATGCAACGATGTGCTTGCCGACGGGGACGCCCAACCGGCGCATTGCCGCTTCGATCTCGTGTCCCGGCGCCTCATCCTGGCGGCGAAATCCCAGAGGGAAAATGCGATCAAGATCCGTTTGCGATCGGCGGCCCTTTTGCTGTCCCCAATTCAGATACACTTTCGATATGCCGATCAGCGAGTCGGCATTCGCACAAGCAAAGCGCGCTTGCCGGTCGAGTGGCCAGACACCGATACGCACGGCTGCCCGCAAGGGCAGCGGGGCAAAATTGGCAAAGAAATCCGGCCACAGATCGCGAATCGACAACACTGTGGGGATTCCGTTCCGCTTGCCGAAGGCAACGGCAGCGCTGGCCGCATCTGTTGTCGGCAAATCCGCAACAATGACATCCGGCAAGTCCTTCTGAACCGCGGCCTTGCGCAGGAACGCCCTCGCAAACAGGTGATTGTGCAGCAAACGCCTCAGGCTGATGTTGTGGCTATAGCCCAGAGCGGCAAGCACCTCGACTGTCAAGTTCTTATCCAGCTTCTGACGACCCGCGACGCGGTGCTGTCGCGAATAATGGTTGAAGGTCGAGGTAAACCACGTTGTCTGATGGCCCCGGGCAGCCAACGTCATCGAAAGCATGCCAGCGCGCAGGAGGCGTGGTTTTCCGGGGTCCGTCCGCAGTGGCTCGAGATCCCGCACAATCCAGATCTTCATCGGCTGTCGTGTAACCTTGTGGTTGATGTGCAGTTGCGCCCCCGGGGTATCCAGCGCGAATGGGGATGCAACACTGTATCGCGATTTCCGAGCTCACTCCACTTCACCGGGCTGGGGCCTGATGGCACCGTCGCGACAGATGATACTCATTTGTCAGGGAAAATCGCTCCACCAGAGCAATAGCTTGTGGGCTTTTTTTCGAAGCAGATGGGAACCATCTGTTTCAGTCAAACCAGCAGCGCCTGTTGCAGTCGCCGCCGGTAACCGCTAAGCGTCGCCGATGATCAAGCCTAGACCAAGTTAGCGACACGCATGGCAATCTGGAAACGCATCCGGCCGTATCTGTCCGGCATCGTCCGCCTCTTCCATATCAGCTATATTGAGGCCAAATCCGAGCACAAGGGCACTTATCTCGGAATTCTCTGGGTCCCTCTTTCCACGCTCATCTTCACGGCGATGCTGGCGCTTGTCTTCAGGCATTCAGATACCGTCCCGCTGGCCGATTTTTTCCTGTACGTGCTGATCGGCTATGTGTTCTGGGGCTTCATCGCCAGCAGCATCACCGGCAGCTTGGATGTGATCCAGGGCCGACTGGAATTCGCCATCCACAACAATCTTTCGCTTGCTGGCTTGTTCGGTAAACTGCTCATCGATCGCTTGTTTGTTTTCTTCATCAATTTGATCCCTTTTCTGGCCTTGCTGATAGTCCTACGACCCGGCCTACTCGGAATGCAGGTGCTGCTTTTCATTCCATTCCTGGTCCTTGCCGTGTTGACGTCTCTGGGTGCGGCATATCTCGTCAACACGATGACAATCTTCTTTCCTGACCTGAAGGCGATGTTCAGGGTCGGTACGCGCTTCATGTTCTTCGCTTCGCCCGTTTTCTGGAGCGCGGCGGCAACCGGCACCGGGCTGCGCGTCATGCTGGTCCAGTACAACCCGGCAGCCTATTATCTTTCGCTCCCGCGCCAGGTTTTCGGCATCGAGCCGCTTGACGCCAACACCTGGCTGACGGCGACAATCATCTCGGCAATCGTGTGCATGACCGGTTATTTGGCCTACCATCACTCGCAGGGATTCGTGAGGAACCTCAAATAGCGATGGCAAAGATCGACATCGACAATGTCAGCGTCAGCTATTTCCTGCGCAAGCGCGGGGATATGACGAAGAGCCTCGAGCGCGGCGCTGTCGGCGCGCAGATCATCATCGGCCAGCGCTATCTTGAAATCGCGGCGCTGCGGAGCATTTCGCTGTCGATGAAGGACGGCGACCGTGTCGGCCTGATCGGCATCAATGGCTCGGGCAAGTCGACCCTCCTGAAACTGTGCGCCGGCGCGCTGGCCGCCCAGTCCGGAACGTTGACCATCGAGGGGCGCATCAGTCCGCAGTTTGCTCTGGGTTCGGGAATGCGGGCAAGCCTGACGGGCCGGCAGAACACCGAGTTGAAGTGCCTCTATCTGGGTGTACCGCAAAGTACGATTGCCCGTCATATCGAAGACGTCAAGGAGCTTTCCGGTCTTGGCGGATATTTCGAACTGCCGATCGAAAGCTATTCGGCAGGCATGCGATCCCGCCTGGTGATGAGCCTGCTGCGGCTGGTCCGCGGAGAGATCCTTATTATGGATGAATGGGTCAACGCAGCGGATCCTTCGCTGAGCGCCGCGATCGGCGGCCTTCAAGCACAGCTTATCGAGCGGGCAAAGATCCTCCTGCTTGCGAGCCATTCGCGTCGCGTGCTCGAAGAGTGGGTGGAAACGGTCGTCTGGCTTGACCAGGGCGAGATCCGCGCTCAAGGCAAGGTCGCCGAGGTGTATCCCGAGTATCAGGACTGGATGAAGGCGCGAAAAGCAGTCAAGCCCGAGGCCTCCGCCGCCCAAAAGAAAAGCGACTGACGGGAAGCGGCAATCATGGCTTCAGAGGCTCCCCTCGACGCTGTTTCGGAATGCAACCCGAAGGCCATGCGCTTTTCGGTGATCGTGCCGGTCTATCAGCACTGGCGGCTTGTGCCGAACCTGCTCGCTTGCCTTGATCGGCAGATTTTTCCGCAGAGCAAGTTCGAAACGTTGCTTGTCGACAACGGGTCGACCGAACTGACCATACCGGAAGACCTGCCTTTGCAAACACGGGTGCTGCGCTGCGACACACCGGGTTCATATGCCGCTCGCAACCACGGAGCGCGGCATGCGGGCGGCGCGTGGCTGGTTTTCACCGATGCCGACTGCCTGCCCTCGCCCGCATGGTTGCAGGCGCTCGACGACGCCGCCAAACGAATGAGCGAGGATGGCGCCTTGCTGGCCGGTTCAGTCGAAATGGTCGCGGCATCCGATAGACCTGGTTCGTACGAGATTTTTGACATCGTGAAAGGGATACCGCAGGCGCGTTATGTCGGTCGCGGGTATGCAGCGACCGCAAACCTGGCCGTACCCAGGCCGATCTTCGACAAGCTGAACGGTTTTGACGACAAGCGCTTCTCCGGTGGCGACGCGGATTTCTGCAGGCGAGCCGGTGACCAGGGGCACCCGATTGTCTACGTTCCCGAGGCTCGCGTTGATCATCCGGCCCGCGTGACCTGGCAGGAGGTCACGACGAAAGCCAGGCGCATCAAGGGAGGTCAGTTGACCGCCGGGGCGCGTTCGCGGCAACGCAGCTGGATGTTGGCAACGTTGACGCCGCCAGTGCGCGGCGCCTGGCGATTTCTAAGCGCAACCCAGCATCCGCTGAAGTACAGATTGACCGCCATCCGCGTGCTGTTCCTGATCTGGATTGTAGAATTGAGCGAGCTTGTTCGGCTGAGTTTTGGTGGCGAACCGGAACGACGCTGACCGGCAGGCGTCAGGGTGAGACGACCGGGTATGCGGGAGAAATGTGCATGACCGATATTGCGAACATGCTGAGATTTCACCGCGAAGGGATGCTGCGGGTTGGCACGATCATCGACGGCAATCCGAGCTACGACGCCCTGATGGGTGAAAAGCTGACCGACGGTGAGCTGACGCTTTTCGACGGCACTGTCGGCATATCCGCGCAAAGACGACACGCGATCCAGGTAGCCGAGGGCAAGGTCCGAATGCTGCCCGTCAACATCATCCGACCGGCATTCTCCGGCTTCGCCTGCGAGGGCAACTCAAGCAACAATCTTCGCGAATTCGCATTCTTCGAGAGGACGTGTCCCGACGTCCGCCCCCTCCTTTCCAGGAGCAATTATTCAAACTGCAATCGCTATTCCCATTCTTCGCTTTCAACCGATCACCAGGATGCGCTTGAAAGCATCGTCGATGACATCCGTGCCTTTTATCAGTCGCGCCACATCATCACTGCTAGCCTGGTTCGCCAGCAGGTGCTCTACAGCCGCTCCTTCTTCGGCTTCCTGATCTCATTTTCGGACGCAAAGGCGATCAAACCAACGGCCCTGGTCCAGGCCAACGATCATTCGCCGGTACGGGTCGCGCTGTCGATGATCATGAAAGCGCTGCAAGTGCCGCGCATTTACCTGCAGCATGCGGAAGTGACACGGCACTTTCCGCCATTGGACTTCGAGCACAGCGTGCTGCGCAACGCTCATTCTCTCGCCATCTACCGAGAGATCGGCCCGATTGCCGGGAAAACCTATGTGCTTCCGCGTCACGAAGGCGCGTTCGCCCGCGAGAGACTGGCCGCCCCGCGCGATAAGGATATCACCGTTACAATCTATCCGACCTCACGCATCCTGGCGGACGGACTGCAGAAAATTCTGGACGTTCTGCGGAGCAATCCGGCCGTCGAAAGAATCCTCATCAAACAGCACCCCGGTGCGCGCCGTTCCCTGAATGAACAGCTCGATACGGCCGGCGTCATCTTGGTCGATGATATCCCTGCCGAGGATCACATTGCCCTCGTCGGCAATTCTTCGGTGGCCGTCGAACTGCTTCATCGCGGCATCCCGGTCTATCAGAATTTCAGCTTCGACCCAGTGGAACGCGACTATTACGGCTTTGTACAAAGCGGTCTCACCTTTGAAGTGGACCAGAAATCTCTCTCCGGGCCGTTCTGGCGCCCTTACCAACTGAGTGAGAAATGGCTTGATGAGTATGCGAGATGGAATCCATCCGCCGATAGCGGGTCTGTGGAACAGCATGCCAGGTTCGTCGATGAGATCGGCCGCTTGGCCGAGCTGGTGCAAGAAACGGAGCGGTCTCATACACGACAATTCCAAGTGCCCGGCCGCTTGTTCGACGCCTACAGGAGCCGCATCAAGCGCTTGATGAAACCGGCGCTGGTCAAGGTGATCAATGCAAATCAACGGCCGCTTTCCCGATTCATAGAGTTCGCTCTGGCCAACACGAACCTCAAAGTCGGCAACGCCAGCGGTAAAGCCGCGTCCATCATGTTCATCGAGCGAACGTTGAGCGACCTGCGCAGGCCTGCCGAATGGCTTCTCCTGAGCGAAAAGGTTCGAGCCTTCACGCCGGTCGAGATGATCTCGGCACTGGAGGAGATGTTCCAGAAGCGCAATCCGGCGCTAAAGACCGTCTTCGAGGGATTTCCCCGCTGGCCATCGGGGGCAGTTGTCGGAACCTGGGCATATCTCAAGAAGTTAGAGCTCGGCAATGTGGCTCTGCATGCGGATGAATTCGCGGCGATATCCAAATTCATCTATACGCTGAATGCCGGAAAGGACCAGAAGCGCCATCTGGAGCGCCTGCTTCTTTCAGCGATTTTGCGTTACGGCACAGTCGATCAACTCGATCAGTTTTGGGCGAGCGCATCCGTCTTTCGCAAGCAGGATCTTCCCATCAGCAAGCAGATCGAAGTTCTGCGCAAACTGCGCTCCGTGCCGGCGCGCGCTTTGGAAGCCCAGCAGACGCGCGCCGACTTCGAGAAACGTGCGTCACGCTTCGATCTGCTCAAATTCCGAAACATGGATGCGCTCGACCGCCAGGGAGCGGAGGACTGGAACCACGCCCATGCGGAGCAGCAGTTCGCGCTCGTCGCGCCACGTGGCGTTGCTCGAGAATACACAGCATCAGTGCGGCCCATCTACGATGCGCTGCGTCCTCGGATGCAGTTCATGGACACCCGCACGAACGCATCGGAAGCCGATGCATTTTTGTCTCTCGTGAAGGCAGCAATCCAAGATCGGAAACCTTTCTCCCTGGTCCGCTTGAGTGATGGCGAGGGATATCTCTTTCCTGAAGGCCGATTTTTCGGCAGCGCAGACGCAGCCGATCGCGAGCGGCATTGGTGGGGGACGGAGCTTCCCGGCGATCTGCGCTCGGCCATTATCGCAGAAGCGCGCGACGCGATCGCACAAGCCGATATTGTCGGCATTCCCGCCGTGTACAGGTTCATCCGGGATCACACCGATTGGAGCCGCTCCTTGACGCAATCCATACAAGGCCGGGGACTCCTGCAGGTTCTGAATGGAGCTCCCAACCTGATTGCCGTTTCGGCGCGGATCGCCGAAGACAAGGTGAATGTCTCATCGCTCAGCGACCTACAAACGATCGCATCACTCGCGAGACTGGCCGGCAAGGTCATCATCGTTGGCAGCGTCAAACGCGAGAATTTGCCGCCCCCCTTCGACAGCGGACCGAACGTCGAGCTCATCCCTATACCGACACATAACAGGACATCTCTCAACGATAAATACCATAGCGGAAGCAAGCCGCTGCCGTTCGTCTATCCCGCGCTTCTGGAGAAGCTCCGGGCAGCGGCTGATCCCGGTGACCTTGTGCTCGTGGCCGGCGGTATCATTGGAAAGATATTTGTCGGGTGTGCCCGCTCAAACGGCGCGGTCGCGCTTGATATCGGCAGCATTCTCGATGACTGGGTTCAAGCTGGCGCGCCTACGATGCGTTAGTCTTGGTTGGTGGCTGGGGATTGCAAAAATCCCGGCGGCGCAAGCCAGTCCGTCGCCAGGATGTCAGCCGCTCCAATTTCGGCCTCAGAGCACCTGCTCTCTGGAAGAATGAAATGCTGCCAGAGGCCCATTTTCTTTCACGACATAACAATGTCCCAGCTTGCCGGCGTACCAGCCTTCAGGTCGCGGCTTGCCTGCCGGCCCAACAGCATATCGAAATGCTTCGGCGCGAGACCATGCCCGGGCCGCACGATGCGCAAATTGTCGGACGTCAGGGTTTCGCCGGCAGCGACATCGTGCGCAACATAGATTGAGCGCCGAAAAGCGAGCGATTTTGCCTCGGCCTTGGTTGGGCCGTAGGAAACGCGCCCCAAGGATTGCCACGCCCTTTCGGTTTCGACAACCAGCGCCTTCATCTCTTCGGGTTCCAGCGAGAACGTGCTGTCAACACCGCCGTCAGCTCTGTTGAGCGTGAAATGCTTTTCCACCACGCATGCACCAAGCGCAACTGCAGCAACAGCGACGCCGACGCCCATCGTATGATCTGAGAGACCGATCTCGCAGCCGAACAACTCGCGCATATGCGGCACTGTCAGAACATTGGTATTTTCCGGCGTAGCAGGGTAGGTGCTGGTGCATTTTAGAAGGATCAGATCGCGACATCCCGCTTCCCGAGCGGCAGAAACGGCCTCGTCCAGTTCGGCAAGGCTGGCCATGCCAGTGGACATGATCATTGGTTTTCCGGTAGCCGCCACTTTACGGATAAGCGGCAGGTGGATGTTTTCGAAGGATGCGATTTTATAGGCCGGCACATCGAGCCCCTCAAGGAAATCGACTGCACTCTCGTCGAAGGGCGTGCTGAAACACAGCATGCCGTGTTCGCGAGCGCGCTGCATTATGGGAGCGTGCCATTCCCAGGGCGTATGGGCTTCCTTGTAAAGATCGTAAAGATTACGGCCCTTCCACAAGCTGTTCTCGTCCGCAATATCGAAAGCCCCGCCACGCACATCAAGTGTGATCGTGTCAGCCGTATAGGTCTGAAGTTTCAGGGCGTGAGCACCGGTTTCTGCTGCTGCGTCGACGATCTCAAGCGCTCTTTCAAGCGACTGATTATGATTGCCGGACATCTCAGCGATGACGAATGGCGCAGCTTCACGGCCGATTTTTCGATTTCCGATAAACATTGACAACCCTTCACGTGTTAAAGCGGCGTTCGTAGACATAGCGGTCTGCTGCATGTGATTGAAGCGAGAAGCCCAAGGAATCAAATATTCCCTGCGAGGCCAGATTATCCGGCTTCACCTGCCCCAACAGCTGCACATTGCCGAGATCCTGTAGTGCACGCTCGATCGCAGTGGCCAGCATCTTGCGACCCAACCCGCGACCGCGATATGCAGGACCAATCGAGTAGCTGATTTCCCAGCTCGGCTCCTTTTGATCGAAACGAATCTGCCCGACAGGGAAACCCAGTTCAGTTTCCGCAATATAAAACACGCAACTGGCAGTATCCTGAAGGCGGGCGCGGAACCAGTTTCGATAGTCGTCAGCAGAGATCGGCTTCAGATTGAACGCGTTGCGACGTGTGGCGGGATCGTTCGCCCATTCCAGAAGCAATGTTTCATCACCGAGTTCGGCAGGGCGGATAACGAGCGGCATATCACGGTTCGCCATCAATATCGACGACACCCGATCCACACCGAGACCGTCCACCACTTCGAGACACTTTCTCGACCAGGCAGCGTCCAGCCCGGTCGAGATGAGCGTTCCCAGCGCATCGGCGATAGCCTGGACATCGACACTATCGGAATGCCCCAGCCAATCCACAAATCCACCGCTGGCAAGTTCTTCGGCTATTGGGCGCTGGTTTTCCGCTACCGTGACCACGAGGGAAGGCAGGCCGAGGCAAAGCCGTTCCCAACTCGTTGCTCCGCCGGCACCAATGGCGAGGTCGGCCTCGAGCATCAGCGGAGCAAGGCTCGGCACGCGGTCGTGCAGCCGCAGGCGGGAATGACCGGCAAGGCGGGCAGCCACCTTCCCGTAAAACGGGGATGAGGCCGAGAGAACAATATCGGCAGTAACCTCCGGCCGATCAAGCATCAGAAATGCCTCCACAGCCTTCAAGGTCAAACCGTCCTTATCGACACCTCCAAAGAACACGAGCACCCGCCGCACGGCGCCTTCACGCGGCACTGCCTGCTTGCGCAATCGGGCATAGACGGGTTGCAGCAGGGCATAGGCGGGGCCGAGAAGCAGCACGCATGCTTCGGGCGTCCAGCTTCCATAGCGCGCGTGCTGTCCGGCCACCAGGTTCTGGTCGAGCAGCACATCGCAATCATGCATCCGATCGGCAAGATCGTCGATCACCATGATCTTGCCCACGTGATCGCGAAGACGGTTTTCCCAGCGCGCATCGAGGCCGTAATGGTCGATCACCAGCCAGTCCGGCCGAAAGTCGTCAAGCGCCGAGAGCGTTTCATCGGCATCCTGTTGACAGTTCACTCCCACCCATGCCGCGTGCGCCGGTTCGTCAACGGCAGGCTCCCGACGTTCGCCAGGCGCTTCCAGGCGATGCAGGTCAAAGCCCTGTTCCTCGATCAATGCGCAAAGATGGCCATCATGCTCGCGGCAGATGAAGCGTATTTCAGCGCCCTGTTCGCGCAGGGCATCGGCCAACGTAAGACATCGCATGACGTGGCCGGTGCCGATGGCGAATGACGCATCGGCGCGGAAAGCGACCCTGACTTTCTGCTTTTCCATCATCCCGCCCGCAATGCTTCGAACAGCCACTCCGCCCGCTTCCAGTCCTCCAGCGTGTCGATGTCCTGAACACGATAGGCTGGCAAAATCATGGGCGCGGCTTCGAGTGAAAAGATCGGCTTGCGCTCAAGCCATGCATCGGCCCGCCCCCAGTAGAACTGGCCGGCATCGTGATAGGCTTCTTCGAGATCCTGGGACCGGGTGTGGAAATGCTCCGGATTGAACATTTCGACGCGCCGCTGCGGCGTCACGCGGACGGCGCGCTGGATCGGAAAAGGGTAGCTCGTCACGGGGAACACATACTGGCAGCCTTCCCGCTCCAATGTCTTCAAGCCGTTTCGCAGGTCATCAGCCTGAACAAAGGGAGCCGTCGCATAGAGGCAGCAAACCTGCGTCGGTTTCTCCCCACGCTGCAAGTGCCATTCGATGGCATGCGCGACGACTGGGACCGTTCCGGTATGGTCGTCCGAAAGATCAGCGGGACGCATGAAGGGTGTCTGCGCACCAGATTGACGGGCAATCGCCGCGATTTGATCATCGTCGGTCGAGACGATGATCTTGTCAAAGCAGCCGCTCAGCCTTGCAGCCTCAATGGACCATGCAATCATCGGCCGGCCGCAGAATTCGCGAATGTTCTTGCGCGGAATCCGCTTGCTGCCCCCGCGCGCCGGAATGACTGCCAGCCTCATCTCTAGAATGCCTTTTCCAGGGGCCTCATACCTGAAGAGCCCGCGTCAGCGCTTCGACCACCTGATCCTGCTGCGCCTCGCTCATGGCTGGGAACATCGGCAGGCTGATCGCTTCCTCATAGTAAGCTTCGGATTGCGGATAATCGCCGGTCTTGAAGCCCATGCGCTGGTAAAATGGCTGCGTATGAACGGGGATGTAGTGAAGATTGACGCCAATTCCCTGTTCCCGCATGGCGCTGAACACGTCCCGGTGGTGCCGGTTGGACTTGTCGCGTTGCAGCCGGACGACGTAAAGGTGGAGACCGGAATAGCCATCAGGATGCTGCCAGGGTGTGATGATTGGTAGGGACTGGAGCATCTCGTCGTAACGACGTGCTAGAACATGGCGCCGGGCAACAAACTCGTCCAGCCGCGCCATCTGGCTCAATCCGAGCGCACCCTGCAACTCGGTCATACGGTAATTGAAGCCAAGATCGACCTGTTGATAGTACCATGGGCCATCGGGCTCGTGTGTCATCAGTGCCGGGTCGCGCGTAATGCCATGGCTGCGCAGAAGCGCCATTCGCTCGGCAAGCCGGGCATTGTTTGTCAATGCCATGCCACCCTCCGCAGAGGTGACGACCTTTACCGGGTGGAAGCTGAAAACCGTTACGTCGCTGTAGCGGCAATCTCCAATCGGCGCATCCTGATAGCGCCCGCCAATGGCATGAGAGGCGTCTTCGATAATCGCAAAGCCATAGCGCTGACCAAGCGCATGAATGGCAGCCATGGCGCTGGGCTGGCCACACAGATGGACAGGAACGACGACTTTCGGCAGCCGGCCTTCACGCTCCGCGACAACCAGTTTGCGCTCGAGGGCCTGCGGGCAGAGATTGTAGGTGCGCGGATCGATGTCGACAAAATCGACCTTGGCGCCACAGTAAAGCCCACAGTTCGCCGACGCGACAAAGGTGATGGGGCTGGTCCACAGCCAGTCGCCCGGCCCCAGATCCAGCGCCAGACAGGCTATGTGCAGGGCCGAGGTCGCGCTGTTGGCGGCAATTGCATGTCCCGCCCCACAGTAATCGGCGACAGCCTTTTCGAAACGAGGCACGACAGGACCCTGAGTGAGGAAATCCGAGCGCAGCACCTCAACGACTGCGTCAATATCGGCTTGCGCGATATCCTGTCGGCCATACGGGATCACATTCATATGTTGCCGATCTTTTCCTGATTGTTCGCAACCCATTCCTGCAATGTCTCCGAGCTCATCCACTCCGCATTGTTGTCGCTCGTGTAGCTGAACCCTTCGGCCACCTTGGAACCATCCTTGATGCGCTCTCTACTCGTCCCCCAATTGTTGATGGTCGGCAGTATCTTGTAATATTCGGGGTACTCGTAGGTGTAGAATGAATCCTCCGGGCCGATCATCTGCTCATGCAGTTTCTCACCCGGGCGAATGCCGACATAGTTCAGCTTGGCCTCGGGGGCGACCGCGCGGGCGAGATCGGTTACTTTCATCGACGGGATCTTCTTGACGTAGATTTCCCCACCTTCCATGTCGTCGAACGCATGCCAAACCAGCTCGACTCCCTGCTCCAGGGTGATCATGAAGCGGGTCATGCGCTTGTCGGTGACGGGCAGTTCACCCCGCTCACGGATGGACAGGAAGAAGGGAATGACCGAGCCGCGAGACCCCATGACATTTCCGTAGCGAACCACGGCGAATCGCGTGTCGTGGCCCCCGGCGTAGGAATTGCCGGCAACAAACAGCTTGTCCGAAGCCAGCTTCGTTGCGCCATAAAGGTTGATCGGGCTGCTCGCCTTGTCCGTCGAAAGTGCAACAACGCGCTTTATCCCCCGATCGATGCAAGCATCGATCACGTTCATCGCGCCATTGATATTTGTTTTGATGCATTCGAACGGGTTGTACTCCGCCGTCGGAACGATCTTCGTCGCCGCCGCATGAACGACATAGTCGACGCCATCCAACGCCCGGTAGAGCCGCTCCTTGTCCCTGACATCGCCAATGAAGAAGCGCACGCGGCTATCGCCAACGTATTTCTTCGCCATCTCCCATTGCTTCATTTCATCGCGCGAATAGACAATGATTCGCTTTGGATTGTAGCGTTCGAGGGTCATCGGCAAAAACGTGTTGCCGAATGATCCCGTGCCGCCGGTGATGAGAATCGATTGTCCTGTCAGCATGTTCGTGTCAGCCGCCACCCATCGTTTATGACTTTCCTTAAATTTGGAGATGCCTTTTAGAGCGATGGCCACGCATGAAGCAAGGGCCTTATTGGAGTTGTATTTGGTATCTCAGACATCATTATACTTGCATGACAGATTGGCGACACAATCGTCAGCTACGCTGCTCCAGGACGTCCGACACTCCTGTATTCCAAACCATAACGCCGAACGATTTTTGGATCGTACAAGTTCCTGCCATCGAAGATGACGGGATGGTTCAGCGCTTCGCGGACCGTTTCGAAGGATGGCGCCCGAAAGCTCTTCCACTCCGTGGCGATCGCCAGCACATCGGCTCCCTCAAGGGCCGCATCCTTCGTTTCGCACAGAACCAGATCGTCTCGTTGGCCATAGATTTGCCGGCACTCCTCCATGGCGCGAGGATCGTAGGCGCGCACGCTGGCCCCTGCCTCCCACAGGTTTTCAAGCAGGACGCGCGACGGCGCCTCGCGCATGTCGTTGGTGTTCGGCTTGAAGGCAAGGCCCCACAAGGCGATGACCTTCCCGGACAGATCGCCATCGAAATAGCCGGCGATCTGCTCAAACAGAAGACGCTTTTGCCGGTCATTGCGCTCATCGACCGCGCGCAGTATCTGCGGGTCGAACCGCGCTTTCTCCGCCGTGCGGATGAGCGCTCGCACATCCTTGGGAAAGCACGACCCGCCATAGCCGATGCCGGGGTAGATGAAGTCGTATCCAATGCGCGGGTCACTGCCTATCCCCAGGCGCACCTGCTCGATATCCGCCCCCAGACGGTCGGCGATGTTGGCCATTTCGTTCATGAAGCTGATCTTGGTCGCCAGCATGCAGTTCGCCGCGTATTTGGTGAGTTCGGCGCTGCGCACGTCCATCACGATCATCTTTTCATGATTGCGGTTGAACGGCGCGTAGAGCTCCCGCATCACCGCCTCGGCATCCCTGCTGTCGGTGCCCACCACGATGCGGTCGGGCTTCATGCAATCGGAAACCGCCGAGCCTTCCTTGAGAAATTCCGGATTCGACACCACGTGGAAATCGATATCGCCGGCCCCGCGTTCGGCCAGCGCCGCGCCGATCACGGCCTTGATCCTGTCACATGTGCCCACGGGCACCGTGGATTTGCTGACAATGATCTTGCCGGTCTTCATCTCGCTGCCGATCGTGTGGCCAACGGCCAGCACATGCTTCAGATCGGCCGAGCCATCCTCTCCGGGCGGCGTACCAACGGCGATGACCAGCACGCTTCCATGTTCGACGCCCTCGGTTGCATCAGCGGTGAAGCGAATCCTGCCATCGGCATGGTTCTCGTTCACCAGCCGCTCAAGGCCTGGCTCGTAGATCGGCATGATGCCGTTCTGAAGTTTTTCGATCTTCTGCAGATCGATATCGACGCACATGACCTCATGGCCGGATTCGGCAAACACCGCCGCTTGTACCAAACCCACATAGCCGGTGCCGAAAACAGTGATTTTCATCCGTCCGCTCATACTTTGCGCAGCGCGCCATCAATGGCTGCGATGCACCTCTGCTCACCCTTGCGAACAGTTCCAGGGGTGAAAGGATGAGAGGTGATCGTCTGCGTTTGCTGGAATACAACATGAAAGTCGAGCGATAGCAGAGCACGAACGAAGCTGCAAACGGTGCGGCCGGCCGGTCTCGGTCAGTTCCTGCCAACTGGCACCGCGGCCCTCACGCGCAAAGCGCGCGCAGAGCCCGGGCGTCCGCGACCTCAACCGTCCGCGCGCCTTCCAGGCGCACAAGCCCGCTCGCCTTGAAGCGCGACAGCGTCCGCGAGACCGTCTCGATGGTCAGGCCCAGATAGTCGCCGATGTCGGTGCGCGACATGGCAAGCTCGATGCATCCATGGCTGCCCTGGCGCTCCGCCATGTCGAGCAGGAAAGCGGCGACACGTTCGGCGGCATTCTGCCGGCCGACCACCAGGAGATGCTCCTGCGCCCGCACCAGTGCCGCCAATGCCGCATCCAGTGTCTGGCGCCAATTTCCGTCATTGGCCGCCTGGCGGAAAACGCGGATGCCCGCATCGCCGACTGCCTCGGCGAAGAAATGGTGCTGGCCGTCCGCCTCGAAGCCGAACATTTCCCCGGCAACATGAAAGGCGCTGATCTGCCGCCGGCCATCCGAGAGGAGCCGGTAAAGGCGCACGACGCCATACTCGACCTGATAGAGGGCCGTCGACTGTTCGCCCTGCGCGTAGATTTCCTGATTCGCGCTGCAAAAGACGATCTGATGCGGTTGATCGGGGGCAAACGGGGCTGGCGTCGCACGCTTGCGGGAAAAACCGCGAACATTGGCCGGGCGGAGCGCAGACGAAAGCATGGATGAAGCGACGATCACGGTTTGAGCACGCATTTGATGCCTCCTGGTGGGAACGGCATCACACTGGCGGAATCGGGCGCGCGGCGAAATTCGGTATCCCCCCTACGGGGTTCTACGTAGCGGCGCCGCTCGTCGTCTCATCGAGCAGCGCGCGAACGGCGCTGATGACCGCGCCGCCCAGCAGCGGCTTTTCGATGATCAGCAGTCTGCCGGGTTCAGATGTCGCGGCGCTCGTTTCGGCCAGGACGATGACCGGGCCACCCTCGTCAAGCAGCCTTTTCACCGGGATGCGCGCCGTCTCCAGGATCTCGTGATCGACAATCACGCAATCCGCACGGTTCCGATACAGCCGGAAATCGGTCATGCCGGCCAGCACTTCCACCCCATAGCCTTCGGATTCGAGCATGAAGCGAAGCGACAGGCGAAAAGCGGAATCGGGAGCCACCACGAGTATCGTTTCGTTCACGTCCAGACATCTCCTCAGAACGGGAGACAAGATGCCGTTTCCCGGGGACGCGCACATTGTCCGCCTCCGGGCGGTCAGCCGCCTTGCGCTGGATCAAAACACCGCCCCGTTGGCAAAGCCCGCTGCAGCCCGCTCAGGAGATCGTGTCGTCGGCCAGCAGGACCATGCGCACCAGCTCCGGCAGGTTGCGAGCCTGCATCTTGGCCATCACATTGGCCCGGTGCACCTCGACCGTGCGCGGTGAGATGTCGAGTTCGAAGGCAATCGTCTTGTTCGGCAGGCCGGCCACGACGCACCGCATCACCTGGCGTTCACGTTCGGAAAGCTGGTCGAGACGCTGCCTGACATCCGCCGTGTCCGCGCCATCGCGCGGATGCCGGTGCAGTTCGGCCACCGCCCGGCCGACCGCATCGAGCAGCACGTCCTCGGCAAACGGCTTTTCGATGAAATCCAGCGCTCCCGCCTTCATCGCCTCGACCGCCATCGGCACGTCGCCATGACCGGTGATGACGATGGCCGGCAGCATCTGCCCGGCGTCGCGCAGGCGGCGCAGCAGCGCGACCCCGCTCATGTCCGGCATGCGCAGATCGGTGATCAGGCAGGCCTGGCGCAGGCCGGCGGCCACGCCCAGGAAAGCGGTCGCCGAATCGTGCACCCGCACCGCATGGCCCGACATGGACAGCAGGAAGGCGAGCGATTTGCGCACCGGCTCCTCGTCGTCGACGATATGGATCACCACGTTTTCAGTCATCCTGAATTTCCCGTTCTTCCATGACCGGCAGGGAGACGCGAAGCGTCGTTCCGGCGCTGCTGCTGCCAAGCAGGTTCAACGAGCCGCCATGCGCCTCGGCGATGCGTTTCGAAATGGCCAGGCCAACGCCCATGCCGCCGCGCTTGGTCGAGACGAAGGGCTTGAACAGATTTTCGGCGATCTCGACGGGAACGCCGGAGCCCGTGTCGGAGACGTCTATGGCGATGGCGCCGGTCCCGTCGCCCCTGTCCCCCCCGTCGAGGGAAACCTTCACCAGCAGTTCCCGCGTCTGGCTGTCGCGCATCGCCTCCATCGCGTTGCGGATCAGGTTGATGACGATCTGCTGGATCTGCACGCGGTCGACCATCACCATGCCCAGGTCGGGCTGGAACTCGAAAACGGTGCGCACGCCGAGTTCGCGCGAGCCCACCAGCGCCAGCGCCGCCGCCTCCTCGACCAGTTTCTGGATGTCCTCGGGCTGTTTTTCCGTTTCGCCGCGCGTCACGAATTCGCGCAGATGGCGGATGATCTGGCCGGCACGCAAGGACTGGCGCGCCGTCTCCTCGAGCGCGTCGCGCATGCGCCCGGCGACCGGGTGGTCCAGGTCCTTGAGAAGGCGGCTGCATCCCTGCGCGTAATTGGCGATGGCCGATAGCGGCTGGTTCAGCTCATGGGCAAGCGTCGAGGCCATCTCGCCAAGCTCGTTCAGGCGCGCCAGGCGGGCAAGCTCGGCCTGCACCGCCTCCATCTCGGCCTCCGATTCGGCGCGCTCGGTCAGGTCGCGGATGAAGCCGGTGAAGAACACCTGCCCGCCGCTCTTCATTTCGCCCACGGCAAGCTTCATGGGAAAGGTGGAGCCATCCTTGCGCCGCCCGACGACGACCCGATCGATGCCGATGATGCGCCTTTCGCCCGTCCGCTGATACCGCTCGATATAGCCGTCATGCTGCGTGCGGTAGGGTTCCGGCATCAGCATGCTGACGTTGCGGCCCAGCACCTCCTCCTCGGCATAGCCGAACTGGCGGATCGCCGCCCGGTTGAAGGACACCATCGCGCCGTTGGTGTCGATCACCACGGTCGCGTCGGGCACGGTGTCGAGGATCGAGCGCAGATGGGCGTCGCGGGCGGCCAGTTGCTGCCGCACCAGGCCGCTGGCGTCGCGCGCCTTGTGATAGGCGGCGCCGACATGCGCAAGCAGGATGGTGAAGGCGACCAGCGCGGTGAAAGCCGGAAGCGCAAAGGGCAAGGTAGCGACAAGGCCGATCAGCACCATCGCCAGGGCCGTCAAGCCAACGGCCAGGAGGCCCGCGGCACGGCCACCGAGTATAGCCGCGTAAAGCGCCGTCAGCGCCGCCAGGAACAGCAGCCACACATCGCTGAAGGGCGCGCCGATCCACAAGCGTGCAACGACGATGGCAGCACTGCCGGCAATCGCCACTGCATAGCCTGGAACGGCGGAATCATCAGCCAGCCGCATCACAGGCCGCGCCATGTCATCATCAGAACCCATCGTCGGCCCCTGGGGCCGCCCCTTCCGCGAGGGTGTCAAATCGCCGGGGTATTATTCCCGTCTGCAGGACACATCGCAAGCGACCTTGCTGCGGCCAGACCGAATGCCGCAGCGCGTGGAGGCCGGCGGCGGGGGGCGCTGGTGCTGCGGAAAGTACGGGAATGGCAAGGCCGGGAGCAAGATGGCCGGGCGGGCAATCCGCAATGCCCGCCCGGCCGCCGCCGCATCGAACAGCCGGCCATGCCGGCTTCCCCGCCCGTAGGCTCGATGCGGCGGCTTGGGGTCAGCGCCGCGTGCTCACACGGCCGCCGAATGACGCTCGCCGCCGCGCGCGAGATACCGGTCGAAACGCGCCGCCGTGGAGCGGACCAGCGGCCGCTCCCCTTCGGGCACGACGAAGGTGCCGTTCTCCTCCAACAGCGCCTGTCCGCCTGCATTGCGGCGCGGGTCGCGCGCTTCGGCGACGATGCGCGCGCCGTGCGCGCCAAACAGGCGCACGGCCTCAGGGCCGGAAAAGGCGAAGTCGCACATGAGCCGTTCGATCACCCAGGCGCGCGCCCGATCCTCGTCGTCCAGTTCGATGCCGCGCGCGGTCGCCAGGCCGCCATCGCCGACGACGCGTTCATAGGGACCGGTCGCCGGACTGTTCTGCGCATAGCCCTGCGGCAGGCGCGACACGGAGGACGGGCCGAGGCCGATCAGCGTGCGGCAGGAATCCTCCGTATAGCCCTGGAAATTGCGAAACAGCCTGTGTTCGCGAGCGGCGAGCGCCAGCGGGTCGCCAGGCTTGGCGAAATGATCCAGGCCGATCGGCTGGTAACCGGCGGCCTCGATGATGCGCGCCGTCTCCCGCTGTTGCGCGTAGCGCTCCTGCGGGCCGGGCAGCCATGCCTCGTCGATCATCGTCTGGTGTTTCTTGAACCACGGGACATGGGCGTAGCCGAACAGGGCGATGCGGTCGGGCGCCAGCGTCAGCGCCCGGCGGATCGTCTCACCGACGCTCGCCACCGTCTGGTGCGGCAGGCCGTAAAGCAGGTCGAGATTGACCGAGGCGACGCCGCGCGCCCTGACGCCGTCGACCACGGCCCTGGTCTGCTCGAATGTCTGCTCGCGGTTGATCGCCTTCTGCACCAGCGGGTCGAAGTCCTGCACGCCGAGGCTCGCCCGCGTCATGCCGAGGGCAGCGAAGGCGGCGAAGCGCGGCTCATCCATGTCGTTCGGGTCGAGTTCCACGCTGATCTCGGCGTTATCGGCGAAATCGAACGCCGCCCTCAGCGCCGCGCCCAGGCGCGCGACATCATCGGGCTTGAGCATGGTGGGCGAACCACCGCCGAAATGCAGCGCCCTTACCCTGCCTCGTTGGCCGGCGAGCCGGCCGACCGTGGCGATTTCGCACAGGAGTGCGTCGAGAAAGGTCGCCACCGGCTCGTAGCGGCGCGTCATCTTGGTGTGGCAGGCGCAAAACCAGCACAGCCGGTCGCAGAACGGGATGTGCACATACAGCGAGATGTCCTCGCCTTCGCCGATCGCTTCCAGCCAGGATTTGAACGTTTCGCCCGTTACGCCGGCATGGAAATGCGGTGCCGTGGGATAGCTCGTATAGCGCGGCACGGCTTCGGAAAGGCGCGCGGTCGGCCCCGCTCCGCTCATCTGTTCTCCCGCACGCTGCATCGTCGTTCCTTTCCCCTGGCCGCCCTGCTTTTCCACGACCGGCGGACGGAAAGCTTTGACGCAGATCAAAGCGCGCGGCGGCCCGATACGAGAAACCTCACCGGCGAGAATCGGGAATTGCGGATTCGCGCGGGCCCTGCGGGGCAGGTTTTCTGGATTGGGGACATGCAATGAAATTTGGCACCGAGATCGTATTGGTCGGCCTGGCCGCGTTCGGCGCGCTGGCAGCCGCCGGTCTGGCGCAGGATTCGGCCTTCCAGGCGCATATGTGGATCCTGTTCTTCGTCCTGTTGGGATCGACCGTCGTGTTGATGCGCAAGGCAAGCTTCGCGCCGGCGGGCGCGGCGTCGATCCCGCTCAGGGCCGATACCGCGTTCTACATGGACGGCCCGGTGCGCTACGGCGTCATCGCCACCATGTTCTGGGGCATTGTCGGCTTCCTGGTCGGCGTCACCGTGGCCCTGCAGCTCGCCTATCCGGACCTCAACATCGAGCCCTGGTTCAACTTCGGCCGCACCCGGCCGCTGCACACCTCGGCGGTGGTCTTCGCGTTCGGCGGCAATGCGCTGATCGCCACCTCGCTCTATGTGGTGCAGCGGACCTGCCGGGCGCGCCTGTTCGGCGGCAATCTCGCCTGGTTCGTCTTCTGGGGCTACCAGCTGTTCATCGTCATGGCGGCGACCGGCTATCTGCTGGGCATCTCCCAGAGCCGCGAATACGCCGAGCCCGAATGGTATGTGGACCTGTTTCTGACCATCGTCTGGGTCGCCTATCTCATCGTCTTCCTCGGCACGATCTTCAAGCGCAAGGAGCCGCATATCTATGTGGCGAACTGGTTCTACCTGTCGTTCATCGTCACCATCGCCATGCTGCACGTGGTCAACAATCTGGCCGTGCCGGTCTCTCCCTTCGGCTCGAAGAGCTATTCGCTGTTTGCCGGCGTGCAGGATGCGCTGACGCAGTGGTGGTACGGCCACAACGCGGTCGGCTTCTTCCTGACGGCCGGTTTCCTGGGCATGATGTACTATTTCATCCCCAAGCAGGCGAACCGCCCGGTCTATTCCTACCGGCTGTCGATCATCCATTTCTGGTCGCTGATCTTCCTCTACATCTGGGCCGGCCCGCACCACCTCCACTACACCGCCCTGCCCGACTGGGCGCAGACGCTCGGCATGGTGTTCTCGATCATGCTGTGGATGCCCTCCTGGGGCGGCATGATCAACGGGTTGATGACGCTGTCGGGCGCCTGGGACAAGCTGCGCACGGACCCCATCATCCGCATGATGGTGATGGCCGTCGCCTTCTACGGCATGTCCACCTTCGAGGGCCCGATGATGTCGGTGAAGGCGGTCAACTCGCTGTCGCACTACACGGACTGGACCATCGGCCACGTGCATTCCGGCGCGCTCGGCTGGGTCGGCATGATCACCTTCGGCGCAATCTACTACCTCGTTCCGAAACTGTGGAACCGCGAGCGGCTCTATTCGCTGCGCCTGGTCACCTGGCACTTCTGGCTGGCGACGCTCGGCATCGTCGTCTACGCGGCAGTGATGTGGGTGTCGGGCATCCAGCAGGGCCTGATGTGGCGCGAGTACGACGAGCAGGGGTTCCTCGTCTATTCCTTCGCCGAAACGGTGGCGGCCATGCATCCCTATTACGTGCTGCGTGCGCTGGGCGGCGGCCTGTTCCTGATCGGCGGGTTTGTGATGGCCTACAACGTCGTCATGACCATCCTCGGCTACCAGCGTGAGGAAGCCCCGATCGGCGGCAACGTCACCCCGCTCGCCCCTTCCCTTCAAAACGCCGGTTAAGGAGCCATAGCGATGGCATTGCTGGACAAACACGCGATCATCGAAAAGAACGCGACCTTGCTGCTGGTGGGCTCGTTCCTCGTGGTCACCATTGGCGGCATCGTCGAGATCGCCCCGCTGTTCTACCTGGAAAACACCATCGAGAAGGTCGAGGGCATGCGGCCTTATTCACCGCTCGAGCTTGCCGGCCGCAACATCTATGTCCGCGAGGGCTGCTACACCTGCCATAGCCAGATGATCCGCCCCTTCCGCGACGAGGTGGAGCGCTACGGCAACTACAGCCTGGCGGCAGAATCCATGTACGATCATCCGTTCCAATGGGGGTCGAAGCGCACCGGGCCGGACCTTGCCCGTGTCGGCGGGCGCTACTCGAACACCTGGCATGTCGACCATCTGATCGCGCCGCGCTCGGTGGTGCCGGAATCGGTGATGCCGAGCTACGCCTTCCTGAAGGACACGCCGCTCGAGGTGCGCGATTTCTCGACCGAGCTCATCGCCAACGTGCGCGTCGGCGTGCCCTACACGGAAGAGATGATCGCCAACGCCAATCAGGACCTTCGCGCGCAGGCCGATCCGGACGCGGACACGTCCGGCCTCGAGGCGCGCTATCCCAAGGTCGTCACCGGCGATCTCGATGGCAATCCCAAGGCGCTGACGGAGATGGATGCGCTGGTCGCCTATCTGCAGATGCTCGGCACGCTGGTCGATTTCTCGACCTACGACGAAGCCGCCGGTTACCGATAAGGAGCGCCGTCCATGGATTACACCGCAATGCGCCAATTCGCCGACAGCTGGGGGCTGCTCTTCATGGCCGTGTTCTTCGTCGGCGCGGTCCTGTTCGCCTTCCGCCCCGGCAGCAGGAAGAACGCCGAGGAAGCCGCCCGCATCCCGCTGAAGGACGATTGAGATGAGTGAGAAAAACATCGACGAGATTACCGGCGTCTCGACAACCGGTCATGAGTGGGACGGCATCAAGGAACTCGACAACCCGATGCCGCGCTGGTGGCTCTGGACCTTCTACGCCACCATCGCCTGGGCACTGGCCTACACGATCGCCTATCCGGCCTGGCCGATGATCAGCTCGGCGACCAAGGGCGTGCTGGGCTATTCGAGCCGGCAGGAGCTGGCGACGGAGCTTAGCGTTGTCGCCGCCAGCCAGGCCGAGCTGCGCGCGGCCATTGCCGAGAAGCCGGTCGAGGAGATCCTGGCCGACGAGACGCTGCGCCGCTTCGCCACCGCGGCGGGCGCGGCCGCCTTCAAGGTGAATTGCTCGCAATGCCATGGTTCCGGCGCGCAAGGCTCGGCCGGCTATCCGAACCTGAACGACGACGACTGGCTGTGGGGCGGCGACATCGAGACGATCCGCCGGACGATTGCCCATGGTGTGCGGTTTGCCGGCGACGACGAAACGCATTTTTCCGAAATGCCCGCCTTCGGCGAGATTCTGAGCCCCTTGGAGGTACGCCAGGTGGCGGCCCATGTGGCCTCCCTGACCGGCACCCCGTCGGATGCCGCATTGGCTGAGGCCGGCGCGCGGGTCTATGCCGACAACTGCGCCTCCTGCCATGGCGCGGAGGGCAAGGGCGACATTGCTTTCGGCGCGCCCAATCTGGCCGATGCGATCTGGTTCTATGGATCGAGCGAGGCCGAGATCGCAGCGCAGGTGCGCACCCCCAGGCACGGTGTGATGCCCGCCTGGCAGGCGCGTCTGGGCGACGCCACGGTCAAGCAGCTCTCCGTCTATGTCCATTCGCTCGGCGGCGGGGAATAGGCTGCAATCGGCCGTAACGGCAGCAATGGAACCCGTTCGCCGTCTTGATCTCGATCAAGGCCCCCACCCCGTTACCGGTCCATATCCATCCCATGCTGAGCCAGACCGAAATCGAACGCATCGACGCCGAAGCCGTCAACGCCGCCGGGCGCCGGCAGCCGCTCTATGCGCCGCGGAAGAAGATTTTCCCCAAACGCGCATCGGGCCAGTTCCGCCGCTTCAAGTGGCTGATCATGGCCATCACGCTGGGCATCTATTACCTGACGCCCTGGCTGCGCTGGGACCGCGGTCCCTACGCGCCCGACCAGGCGGTGCTCGTCGATCTCGCCAACCGGCGCTTCTACTTCTTCTTCATCGAAATCTGGCCGCAGGAATTCTTCTATGTGGCGGGCCTTCTGGTGATGGCCGGCATCGGCCTGTTCCTGATCACCTCCACCGTCGGCCGCGCCTGGTGCGGCTACACCTGCCCGCAGACCGTCTGGGTCGATCTGTTCCTGGTCGTCGAACGCGCCGTCGAAGGCGACCGCAACGCACGCATCAAGCTTGATGGCGCCAGTTGGTCGATGGGCAAGCTTGCCAAGCGGTTCTCGAAACACCTGATCTGGGTGGTGATCGCCGCCGCCACGGGCGGCGCCTGGGTGTTCTATTTCGCCGATGCGCCGACGCTTCTGGTCGACATCTTCACCGGCCGGGCCGCGCCCGTTGCCTATATGACGATCGCCGTCCTGACGGCCACCACCTATCTCTTCGGCGGTCTGATGCGCGAGCAGGTCTGCATCTACATGTGCCCATGGCCGCGCATCCAGGCGGCGATGCTCGACGAGAATTCGCTGACGGTCACCTACAATGACTGGCGTGGCGAACCGCGCTCGCGCCACGCCAAGAAAATGGCCGCCGCCGGCGAGAGCGTCGGCGATTGCGTGGACTGCAACGCCTGCGTTGCGGTCTGCCCGATGGGCATCGACATCCGCGACGGCCAGCAGCTCGAATGCATCACCTGCGCCCTGTGCATCGACGCCTGCGACAGCGTGATGGACAAGACCGGCCGCGAGCGCGGGCTGATCTCCTACGCCACCCTGTCCGACTACAACGCCAATATGGCGCTGGCGACGGCGGGCGGAACCGACGTCATACGGCCGGCCCGCGTGCGCGACGCCGGCGGCGCGCTGTCCGGCAGGATCGCCCAGTTCCACTGGCGGAAGATCTTCCGGCCACGCACCCTCGTCTATTTCTGCGCCTGGTCGCTGGCGGGTCTGGTCATGCTCTATGCCCTGCTGACGCGCGACCGGCTGGAGGTCAATGTCCTGCACGACCGCAACCCGCAATTCGTCCTCCTCTCCGACGGCGCGGTGCGCAATGGCTATACGGTCAAGCTGCTCAACATGATCCCCGAGCCGCGCGTCATCTTCCTGTCGCTCGAGGGATTGCCGGGAGCGACAATGCAAGGTGTCGGCATCGACCAGCCGGAAGGCCGCTCGCTGGCTGTGCCGGTGGATCCCGACCGGCTGCGCGAAGTGCGGATCTTTGTCCGTCTTCCCATGGAACGCGTCACCGGCGTCAATGAACGTTTCAGCTTCGTCGTCGAAGACAAGGCCAGTTTCGAACGCGATGTCTACCAGGCCACATTCAACACACCGGAGGGCGCACGATGAGCGAGGGAACAGGCCGGCAGAAGGAATTCACCGGGCGACACATGCTTTTCATCATGCTCGCCTTCTTCGGTGTCATCATCGCCGTCAACTTCACCATGGCCTTCCTGGCCAATTCGAGCTGGACCGGGCTGATCGTCCAGAACTCCTACGTCGCCAGCCAGACCTTCAACGAGCGGGCGGCGGAAGGGCGGGCCCAGGCGGCGCTCGGTTGGCAGGGAGCGCTCGGCGTTTCGGACGGGGTCGTCACCTATCGCCTGACGGATGCCGGCGGCAGCCCGATCCACCTCGACGATGTGCGCGTCACCATGCACCGGCCCGTGACCGCCGACGAGGATGTCTCGCTTGCCATGACGGTCGACGGCGATGGCGGCTTCTCCGCCGCGCACGGACCGGGAGACGGCACCTGGGTGGTGAAGATCGAGGCGGATGCCGGGCTCGACCATCCCTATCGCGACGTGCGCCGCATCGTCATCTTAAACGGAGCATTGAGATGAGCTGTTGCGCGCCCGGCAGCCAAGGCGCACTGGATGCCGCCGGCACGGGCGCGGCGGGACCCGGCGCCGAGGAAATCCGACTGGCCAGCCGGCCGGTCGGCGGCGGGCTCATGCAAACCGATCTGGCGGTGCCCGGCGTGCATTGCGGCGCCTGCATCCAGGCCATCGAGCGCGCGCTTGGCGGACTTGAAGGCGTGACGACCGCACGGGTCAATCTGTCGACCAGGCGCGTCAGCGTCAAATGGCGCGAGGGTGCCTTGCCGCCATTTGTCGAAACGCTCAACAGGCTCGGCTATGCCGCGCATCTTTTCGAGGGCGGCGAGACCGGCAAGGATCCCGTCCTGTCGGAGCTGATCCGCGCCGTGGCCATTGCCGGCTTTGCCGCCGGCAACATCATGCTCCTGTCCGTATCCGTCTGGTCCGGCGCGGAAGAAGCGACGCGCGACCTGTTCCACTGGCTGTCGGCGCTGATCGCCCTTCCCGCCCTGTTCTTCGCTGGCGGCATCTTCTTCCGCTCCGCCTGGAGCGCACTCGGCCATGGGCGCATGAACATGGATGTGCCGATCGCGCTGGGCGTCGCGCTTGCCTATGGCCTCAGCCTCTACGAGACGATCAATCATGGCCCGCATGCCTATTTCGACGCCTCGGTTTCCCTGCTGTTCTTCCTGCTGATCGGCCGCACGCTCGACCATGTGATGCGCGAGCGGGCACGCACCGCCGTTGCCGGCCTGGCGCGGCTGGCGCCGCGCGGCGCCATGGTGATCGGCCAGGATGGCAGCCGCGACTACCTTCCCCTGCAGGAGATCCGGCCCGGCATGCGGCTGGTCATCGCCGCCGGCGAGCGCGTGCCCGTCGATGGAACCATCCTGCGCGGCCATTCCGCGCTCGATTGCTCCATGGCGACAGGCGAGAGCGCCCCGCAGGATGTGGGTCCCGGAGCAGAGGTCCGCGCCGGCATGCTCAACCTCACCCAGCCGCTCGTCATGCGGGCGGTGGCCGTGGCGGACAAGTCCTTCCTGGCCGAGATGGTGCGCCTGATGGAGGCGGCCGAAGGCGGAAGGGCCCGTTACCGCCGCCTTGCCGACCGCGCCTCGGCGCTCTACGCGCCGGTCGTTCACGCGGCCGCCTTTCTCACTTTCGCCGGCTGGCTCGCCGCCACCGGAGACTGGCACCGGGCCATCACCATCGCCATCGCCGTGCTGATCATCACCTGCCCCTGCGCGCTGGGCCTGGCCGTGCCCATCGTCCAGGTGGTCGCCGCCCGCCGCCTGTTCGAGAACGGCATCATGGTCAAGGACGGCGCGGCGATGGAGCGGCTTGCCGAAATCGATCATGCCGTGTTCGACAAGACCGGGACGTTGACGCTCGGCGTCCCGCAATTGAAGAACGCCAACCAGCTTGGCGCGACGACCCTGGCGCTCGCCGCCGCCATCGCCGCGCATTCGCGCCATCCCTTCTCGCGCGCCATTGTCCGGGCCGCCGATGGACGCGCCGCCAGGGCGTTCAATTTCGACAGCGTGAACGAGCTTCCCGGCCTCGGCATCGAGGCCCGCCTCGACGGCGCGACCTGGCGGCTCGGCCGGGCCAAATGGGCGCTCCAGGACACCTGTGCCGCGGGCACGGCGCTGAGCGGCACCGTGCTGGTGCAGAATGGCCGCACCTTGGCCGAGTTCCGTTTCGAGGACCAGTTGCGGCCAGGTGCCGCGCCGGCGCTCCTGCATCTGGGCGAGCAGGGCATCGGCATGGAAATCATGTCGGGCGACAGCCAGGCACAGGTGGACGCGGTCGCCGACCGGCTGGGCATCGCCGCGCGGGCGGCCGGCGTCCTGCCCGGCGAGAAGCTGGCGCGGATGGAAGCGCTGGCCGCCGCCGGCCGCAAGGTGCTGATGGTCGGCGACGGGCTGAACGACGCCCCGGCGCTGGCGGCGGCGCATGTTTCCATGGCGCCGGCAACCGCCGCCGACATCGGCCGCAATGCCGCCGATTTCGTCTTCCTGCGCGACAATCTCCTGGCCGTGCCGCTGGCGCGCGACATCGCGCTGCGGGCGGGCCGGTTGATCCGGCAGAACTTCGCCCTGGCGGTGGGCTACAATCTTCTGGCCGTGCCGATCGCCGTGTCCGGCCATGTCACGCCGCTCGTCGCGGCGGTGGCCATGTCGCTGTCCTCGCTGATCGTCATCGGCAATGCGTTGCGCCTGCGCACCGACAAGGAATTGCTGAGCGCCAGCTTTGCCGGCCAGCAAGCATCGGATGCCGCCGCCGCACCGCTGATGGAGGCCGCCGCATGACAAATCTCGCGATCCTGATCCCGGTGGCGCTGTTCCTCGGCGCGGTCGGCCTGATCGCCTTTCTATGGTCGCTGAAAAGCGGCCAGTACGACGATCTCGACGGCGCGGCCGAGCGCATCCTCATCGAGGAAGAAGCCCCGCTCAAGCGGGACTAAGGACGGCAGCGCGCGCTCCGTGCCTCAGCGCACGACCAGGACGGAGATCAGTGCGTGGCGGACGACGCGCGCCGCGTTGGGGCCGATCAGGTAATCCTCGGGGCTTGGCCGCTTGGCCGACAGGACGATGAGATCGGCCTTGATCTCGGTCGCGTAGCGCAGAATCTCGCGATAGATCGAGCCATGGCCGACGATGTGGCGATGCTTGATACCGTCGGGCACATGCTTCTTGGTGAACGCGTGCAGCGCCTTGTTGGTGTGCTCGATGGCCTCCTGCTCGTGCCCCTTGGGAAAGAAGCCGCCGACGATGGACATGCCGTAGTCGGGCACCACCGTCATCACGTGCAGGCGGCTGCCGAAGGCCTTCGCATAGTCGATCGCCGTCTCCAGGGTCCGGACCTCGTCTTCCGCGTTGCCCAGGTCGATGGAAACGAGGATGTCCTTGTACATCTGTGCCACTCCCTTATGCCTCAGCCGGGCGGGGCCTGCCCGCATGCGGATTGCCCCCCAACGTGCCCCCGCGGCGACGCTGCATGAACATCACCAGGAGCAACAGGAGCACTGCCGGGATGTAGAAGATCTCGCGCGGCATGCGATCCTCGTTGCTGACCTCGACGGCCGTGATCCGGACAGGTTCGTCGGCGTAGAAGTCGAGTTTCGACAGGGTCTTGCCGGCAAGGCTGTTCATGTCGAACGGCTCCTCCAGGACGACCGCGTCGTTCTCGACACGGGCGACGAGCCCGGTCGCCGCCTCGAAGCGAGCCTGGCCTTCCTCGCCGGCCGCCCCCAGATCGAACGCCATGGTGCGCTCGTCCATCTGGTCCGGATTGTCGAAGTTCGGCCCGCGGATGGCGAAGCGGATGCTGGCGCCGTCGGGCTCCTCCTTGACCGCCTCGAAGATCTGGGTCGGCGGGGTCTCGACATAGGGCGGCTGCACCAGGTCGAGGAAGAAGCCCGGACGCAGCAGCATGAAGGTGACGAGCAGCAGCGCTGCCGACTCCCACAGCCTGCTGCGGGCCATGAAGAAGCCCTGCGTCGCCGCGGCAAAGATGAGCATCGCGACGATGGCCTGGATGGTCACCCAGATGGCGCCGAGCCAGCTGACATTGATGAGCAGCAGGTCCGTGTTGAAGACGAAGATGAAGGGCAAAAGCACCGTCCTCAGCGAATAGAAGAAGGCGGTGAAGCCGGTCTTGATCGGATCGCCGCCCGAGACGGCCGCCGCGGCGAAGGAGGCCAGTCCCACCGGCGGCGTCACGTCGGCCATGATGCCGAAGTAGAAGACGAACATGTGCGCGGCGATCAGCGGGATCAGCACGCCATTGGCGGCCCCCAGTTCGACGATCACCGGCGCCATCAGCGACGAGACGACGATGTAGTTGGCCGTCGTCGGCAGGCCCATGCCGAGCACCAGGCTGATCATCGCCGTGAAGACGAGGATCAGGAAGATGTTGCCGCCCGACAGGAACTCGACGAACTCGGCCATCACCTGGCCGATGCCGGTCAGCGTCACCGTGCCGACGATGATGCCGGCGGCGGCGGTCGCGCAGGCGATGCCGATCATGTTGCGCGCGCCGAGGATCAGGCCGACGACGAGATCGTCGAAGCCTTCCTTGAAGGCGGCGCGGCGTTCCTGGTTCTGCAGGCCGCGGAACAGGGCCTTCAGCGGCTTCTGGGTGAGAATGATGACGATCAGCAGAAGCACCGCATAGAAGGCCGACAGGCCCGGCGACCGGCGTTCGACCATCAGCGCCCAGACGAGCACGAACAGCGGCAGCAGGTAGTGCAGGCCGGTCCGGACGACGTCGACGGCGATCGGCAGTTCGACCACCGGCGCGTTGGGATCGTCCATCTCCAGGTCGGGCGATCTGGCCGCGTACCAGATCAGCGCCACATAGGCGACGAGCAGCGCCAGCATCAAGACCGGGGCCGACAGGTCCGGCAGCGCGTATTTGATGAAGTTGATGGCGTAGTAGATGGCGCCGACCAGGATGACGATCGAGGCGATGACGATGCCCGAGCGCATCAGCGCCACCATGGCCGGATGCTGGACGCGCTTGGCGATGACCGGCATGTCCTTCTTCACCGCTTCCAGATGCACCAGGTAGAGCAGCGCGATGTAGGAGACGATGGCCGGCAGGAAGGCGTGCTTGATGACCTCCAGATAGGAGATGCCGACATATTCGACCATCAGGAAGGCGGCAGCACCCATGACCGGCGGCATGATCTGTCCGTTGACCGAGCTCGCCACCTCGACCGATCCGGCCTTCTCGGGCGAGAAGCCGACCCGCTTCATCAGCGGGATGGTGAAGGTGCCGGTGGTCACCACATTGGCGATCGAGGAGCCGGAGATCAGGCCGGTCATCATCGAGGCCAGCACGGCGGCCTTGGCCGGCCCGCCGCGCAGATGGCCGAGAAGGGCGAAGGCCAGCTTGATGAAGAAGTTGCCGGCGCCCGCCCGGTCGAGCATCGAGCCGAACAGGACGAACAGGAAGACGAAGGCGGAGGATACGCCGAGCGCCACGCCGAAGACGCCGTTGGGCGACAGCCACATCTGGTCCATGGCGCGGCTGAACGAGGCGCCGCCCCAGCGGATGATGTCGGGCACCAGGGTCGACGAGCCGAAGAACACATAGGCCAGGAAGACAAGGGCGACGATGGCCAGCGGTGGCCCGAGCGCGCGGCGCGTGGCCTCCAGAAGCAGCACCATGCCGATGCCGGCCACCACCAGGTCCTGGGTGATCGGCAGGCCGGGCCGGCCGGCAAGCGCCCGGTAGAAGATGAAGATGTAGAGCGCGCAGCAGGCGGCGACGATGGCCAGCACCCAATCGGCGAGCGGGATGCGATCACGCGGGCTCGACGAGAGCGCGGGGAACGCCATGAAGGCGAGGAACAGGCCGAAGGCCAGGTGGATGGCGCGCGACTGCGCATCGTTGAGCACCAGGGGAAGCCCGGTGATGCTCGTCAGCGTGAACGGCAGGGGCGAGGCGATGTAGAGCTGGAACAGCGACCAGCAGAGCGCCACGCCGGCGATGACATAGCCCGCGCTGCCCGCCGGATTGCGCGCGCCGGTGTCGGCCGATGCGACCAGATCCTGGAGTTCGTCCTCGCTCAGCGGCGCGGATGCCTTGGCCGTATTGTCCGGTTTCGTCGCCATGTCCCCGTGTCCCCTTATGAACCGTTTTAATTTTCAGGGAGAGAAAGGGCGCCCGGCATGCGGGCGCCCTCGAATGTTGTCGTGCTACTTCAACCAGCCCTTTTCCTTGTAATAGGCTTCGGCGGCCGGATGCATCGGAGCCGAATTGCCCTGGCTGACCATGCTTTCCGGCGTCAGGTTGGCGAGCGCCGGGTGCAGGCCCTTGAAGGCGTCGAAGTCCTTGAACACGGCTTCGACGAAGGCCGTCACGACCTCGTCCGGCACGTCGGCCGAGGTGACGACCGTGGCGCCGACGCCGAAGGTGTTCACGTCATTGTCCGTGCCGCGATACATGCCGCCGGGGATCACCGCCTTGAAGTAGTACGGGTTGTCGGCAACCAGCTTGTCGACGACCTCGCCCTCGACCGGAACGATCACGCTGTCACAGGTGGTGGTCGCCTCCTGGATGGCGCCCGCCGGATGGCCGACCGTGTAGGCGAAGGCGTCGATGTTGTTGTCGCAAAGCTGGGCGCTCTGCTCGGCAGGCGCCAGTTCGGCGGCAACGGCGAAGTCGGCGTTGGTCCAGCCCTTCTCGGCGATCAGGAGGTCCATCAGCGCCCGCTGGCCGGAGCCGGGATTGCCGATGTTGACGCGCTTGCCCTTCAGATCGTCGAAGGAGGCAATGCCGGCCTCCTTGCGCGCCACGACCGTCAGCGGCTCGGCATGCAGCGAGAAGACCGCACGCAGCTTGTCATGCGCACCGCCATCGGCAAACGCGCCTTCGCCCTTGGACGCGTTGTACTGCACGTCGGACTGCGCCACGCCGAATTCCAGGTCGCCGCCCTTGATGGCGTTGACGTTGAACACCGAGCCGCCGGTCGATTCGACCGAGCAGCGAATGCCGTGCTCCTTGCGCGTCTGGTTCATCAGGCGGCAGATTGCGCCGCCCACCGGATAATAGACGCCCGTCACGCCGCCAGTGCCGACGGATACGAAGCGTTGCTCCTGTGCACTGGCCGCACCGGCAGCCAGCGAGCCAAGCATCCCGGCCGCAAGGCCAAATCCGAGAATGCGATTGGGTTTCATTATACGTCTCCCTACTGATGTTTACGCGTTAGCGAATGCGTGCACGTCGAACGGTGGTTCAGCCTTTCAGGACCGACCACCGCGGCCGGACATCGCGCGCGATATGCCCGGCGATGCGCAGTCCACAAAGGCCTGAACCGGAAGCGTGAAACGGCCCCCGCCCCAAGTCAATGGCCCAAGTCAATGGATAGACTGCGCAATTTGGCGAAACTTGCAACCCGTTGTTGCGCCACGATCCAGAGGATCGTGGATAAGATTTTGAATACGAACGGCTATTCTCCCCCCTGTTGCCTGGCTTTATTGCTGCTTTGTACGTTTGCGTTCCTTCGCGCGCCCCTCTGGCCGGCAGGCCAGAGGGGCGCGCGAAGGGACACCAACGTAAAAACCACCTGCGGAACACTTAAGCCGTTGCCGCGTCGACGGCCTCGCCGAGTCGCTCGACGATGGCGTCGGCGGCCGGCTCGTCGATGATGAATGGCGGCGCCAGAAGCACGTGGTCGCCGCGCGCGCCGTCGATGGTGCCGCCGGCCGGATAGACCATCAGGCCGCGCGCCATGGCCTCCTTCTTCACCAGCGCGTGCAGTTTGCGGGCCGGATCGAACGGTTCCTTCGTCGAGCGGTCGGCCACCAGTTCCACGCCGAGGAACAGGCCGCGGCCGCGAATGTCGCCGACATGGGCGTGGTTGCCGAAGCGCGCTTCCAGCCGGCCGCGCAGGTATCCGCCCATGGCCCGCACATTGGCGAGCAACCCATCGCGCTCGATCACCTCCTGCACCGACAATGCGGCGGCGCAGGCCATCGGGTGGCAGATATAGGTGTGACCGTGCTGGAACAGGCCCGAGCCATTGGCGAAAGCATCGAAGATATGTTGCCCCAACAGCACCGCGCCGATCGGCTGGTAGCCGCCGCCGAGCCCCTTGGCGATGGTCATCAGGTCAGGCGCCACGCCGTCCTGCTCGCAGGCGTGCATCGTGCCGGTGCGGCCCATGCCGCACATCACCTCGTCGAGCAGCAGCAGCACGCCGTAGCGGTCGCAGATCTCGCGGATGCGTCTGAAATAGCCGGCCACCGCCGGCACCGCGCCGGCCGTCGCGCCAACCACGGGTTCGGCGACGAAGGCCATCACCGTTTCCGGCCCGAGCTCGAGGATCTTGTCCTCCAGCGCTTGCGCGGCGCGCAGGCCGTAGGCCGTTTCGCTTTCGCCCGCCTCCTGATGGCGGTAGGCATAGCAGGGGTCGATGTGGTGCGTGTCGATCAGCAGCGGCTTGAACGGCGCGCGCCGCCATTCATTGCCGCCGGTGGCCAGCGTGCCCAGCGTGTTGCCGTGATAGCTCTGGCGGCGGGCGATGATGGCACGGCGCTGCGGCTCGCCCTTCTCGACGAAATATTGCCTGGCCATCTTCAGCGCCGCCTCGTTGGCCTCCGAGCCGCCGGAGACGAAATAGGCGTGGCTGATGCCCTGCGGTGCACCGGCGATCAGCCGATCGGCCAGCCGCTCGGCCGGCTCGTTGGTGAAGAAGCTGGTGTGCGCATAGGCAAGCCGTTCGGCCTGCGCCTGCAGCGCCGCCACCACGTCCGGATGGCCGTGACCAAGGCAGGAGACGGCGGCGCCCCCCGACGCGTCGATATAGGCTTTGCCGCTTTCGTCGAACAGCTCGATGCCGCGGCCGCCAACGGCGACGGGCAGGGTTGCGTGGATCTGGCGATGCAGGATGTGGGTCATCTCGATTTTCCGAAGCGGCGCGCGCGCGGCGCTGGTTGCAGGAGGTGGATTTTCAGGGCGGCCAGCTGGCTCTCGGCCCGCCCGATGGCCGCCAGTGCGGCCTCCCCGCCCTCACCGGCGATGAGTGCCGCGAGGATTTCCACGGCGGCGAAGGCCGGCGTCATGGCGTGCAGGAAGGAGGGGCTGTCGGTGGTCGTCAGGATGACGCGGTCGGCGAGACCGGCAAGCGGCGAAATCGGGCTGTCGGTCAATGCGACAACGCTCATGCCATGCGAGCGGGCATGTTCGGCCGCCTCGATGCTGGCGCGCGTGTAGGGCGCGACGGTGACGATGAAGAACACGTCGCCCGGCTCGGCGTGCCTCAGGGCGTCGAGTCCCGTGCCGGCGCCGAAATCGAGCAGCACCGCCTTCTCGCCAAGGAAGGAAAGGGCGTAGGTGAAATGCGCCGCGACCGCATGGCTGGAGCGAAGGCCGAAGCAATAGATGCGCCGCGCCGCGGCCATGGTTCGCGCGGCAGCGGCGAGCGCGTCCAGCGTTTCCGCCTCGGCCAGCATCGCCACCTGCGCGGCGCTTGCGGCGGCGATGTCGCGCGCCAGCGCATGGCTGCCGCCCTGCTTCTGCCGCGCCACCTGCGCGCCGGCCTTGCCGGAAAAGCCGAGCGCCTGTTCCTTCAGCGCCTCGCCGTGGAGCTGGCGCAGTTCCTCGTAGCCGTCGAGGCCGAGCCGCTTGGCGAGCCTGGTCATGGTCCAGGGCTGGACGCCGGCGCGGCGCGCCTGTTCGCGCATCGACAGCAGCGCCACGTCGCCGGGGTTGTCGAGCACGTAGCGCGCCGCCGTCCCCAATTGCCCGGGAAGGTCGCCGAAAGAGCGGGTGATGTGGTCTGCGAGAGCGGCGCGGTCCATGAAATGCATCCTAGACGGAGTGCAATGCTTATGCAACATATGTTGCATTATTAATTTGAATGCAACGATCGGAGGATTTTCGTGACCGGAACCGTGCATCGCGTCGCCATCGCCGTCGCACCCAATGGTGGGCGGCGCACCAGGACCGACCACCCGACCCTGCCGCAAACGGCGGCCCAGCTCGCCGAGACGGCGGCGGCCTGCCTCGATGCGGGTGCTGCGATGATCCATTGCCATGTGCGCGACGCCGAAGGACGTCATGTCCTCGATGCGGATGCCTACCGCGATGCCGTCGCCGCCATCCGGCAGGCGGTCGGCGACCGGATGATCCTTCAGATCACCACCGAGGCGGTCGGCCGCTACGCCGCTCCCGAGCAGATGGAGGTGGTGCGCGCGGTGCGCCCGGAGGCGGCGTCTCTGGCCTTGCGCGAGCTGGTGCCCGACGCCTCGCACGAGGTTGCGTTCTCGCATTTCCTGTCCTTCATGCGGCAGGAGAACATCGCCCCGCAGATCATCCTCTACCATCCCGACGAGGCGCTGCAGCTGAAGGGCATGATGGCGCGCGGGCTGATCCCGTTTCCCGACATTCCCGTCCTCTACGTGCTCGGCCGCTATACGGAGGGCCAGCGCTCCGACCCCGCCGACCTCCTGCCCTTCCTCGATCCGGCGATGCCGCGTTTCGCCCATTTCATGGTCTGCGCCTTCGGCGCGCGCGAAGCGGCCTGCGTCACGGCGGCGGGCCTGCTTGGCGGCCACGCGCGGGTCGGCTTCGAGAACAATCTGCATCTGGCCGACGGCACGATCGCCGCCGACAACGCGGCGATCGTCGCCGGCGTCGGCGAGGCGCTCGAGCGGCTCGGCACGGGACTGCAGACCGCCGATGGTCTGCGCGCCGATTGGGGCCTCGACGCGCCCGGACGCGGACGGTGACCGCCTGCCGGAAAGCCCCCTCACCGGCACGCTGCCAGTGGACGTCTCCCGACGGCATCATTAGATGTCGTTGACCAGCACCCTCCCAGGAGTCCCTCATGGCCATCCGCATCAAACCGAAGACCTACGGCCCCTACACCACGGCGATCGGCCCCGGCAAGATCATCCACGTGGCCACCGCGCCGAACCAGACCGTCGCCATCACCTCGCCCGGCACGGAAGACGCCGGGACCCCGGTGGATTTTCTCGTTTCGGCGCTCGGCGCCTGCCTCGCCCTGTCGTTCCACCACGCGGCCCAGGAGATGAAGATCGACGTCGGCACGGTGTCCGTCGAGGTCGGCGCAAGGAAGGCGGAAGACCTGCCCGACCGGGTCGGCAGCTACACGGCCGTCGTCACGCTCGACACGGTGCCCGACGCCGAGCAATCGGCCGAGTTGATCAAGCGGGCCAAGGCACGCTGCACGGTCAGCAATTCGCTCAACGGCCCGATCGACATGCGCATGGCAAAGTGAGGCAAGCCGATTGACGGGGCGGCGGGCTTCTCCCATACAGAAGCCGTTTCGAAGCGGAATAGGGAGGCAAGCGCATGGCTTTCGCGCGCGTGAACGGCGTTGTCCTGCACCATGAGGTGCGCGGTCCGGCGGACGGGCCGGTGCTCGTCTTCTCCAATTCGCTCGGCACGGATTTTCGCATCTGGGATGCGGTCGCCGCCAGGCTGGCGAACAACTATCGTCTGGTCCTCTACGACAAGCGTGGCCATGGGCTGTCGGAGGCGACACCGCAGCCCTATGCGCTGACCGACCATGTCGACGATCTGGCCGCCCTGCTCGATCATCTGGGCGTCGCCCGCGCGGCAATCGTCGGCCTGTCCGTCGGCGGCATGATCGCGCAAGGCTTGGCGGCGCGCCGGCCGGACCTCGTTTCGGCGCTCGTCCTGTGCGACACGGCCCACAAGATCGGCACGGACGACCTTTGGAACAGCCGCATCGAGGCCGTGAACACCGAGGGCATCGCGGCCATTGCCGACGGCATCCTGCAGCGCTGGTTCACGCCCGCCTACCGGTCGCCGGACAATGCCGGCTTCATCGGCTACACGGCCATGCTGACGCGCACGCCCGTCGACGGCTATGCCGGCACCTGCGCTGCCCTGCGCGATGCCGAACTGACGGAAGCGACGCGCGCCCTGACGATCCCGGCCCTGTGCGTCGTCGGCGATCAGGACGGCTCGACCCCGCCCGATCTGGTGCGCGAACTGGCGGCGCTGATCGACGGCGCGCGTTTCGAGATCATCGACGATGCCGGGCACCTGCCCTGCATCGAACAGCCAGCCAAGACGGCGGCGCTGATCGACGCCTTCCTGCGCGAGGCCGGCCGGCAGGGCTGAAGCCCGCGCCGGCGGCAGGCCGGCATTCAACAGCAAAAGAGGAGCTTGCATGAGCGAGACCGTGACGATCACCCATGAGGACGGCATTGCCGTCATCCTTCTGGACAACCCGCCCGTCAATGCGCTCGGCCATGCGCTGCGCGCGCCGCTGTTTGCGGCGCTGGAGGCGGCCCGGGCGGATGACGCGGTCCAGGGCATCGTCATCGCCTGCGCGGGGCGCACCTTCATTGCCGGCGCCGACATCGCCGAATTCGGCAAGCCGCCGCAGGAACCCAGCCTGCCCGACCTGATCGCGCTTCTCGAAAGCATCGCCAAGCCGACGGTCGCTGCCATCCACGGCACGGCGCTCGGCGGCGGTCTGGAGCTGGCGCTCGGCTGCCATTACCGCGTCGCCGACAAGGCGGCGATGATCGGCCTGCCGGAGGTCAATCTCGGCCTGATCCCCGGCGCCGGCGGCACGGTGCGCCTGCCGCGCCTCGTCGGGCCGGAAGCAGCGCTCGGCATCATCGTTTCAGGCAAGCCGATCGGCATGGACAAGGCGCTGGCGCTCGGTGCGGTCGACCGTCTGGCCGAGGGCGATCTGACGGCGGATGCCGTGGCCTTTGCACGAGCGAAAATCGCCGAGGGCGGGCCGCACCGGCACATCCGCGAGCGCGCGGAGAAACTTGCCGTCGATCTCGAGGCCTTCGACACGGCCGTCAAGGAAGCGACCAAGAAATCGCGCGGCCTGACAGCGCCGCTGAAGGCCGCCGAGGCCGTGCGCAACGCCATCTCCATGACGTTCGACGCCGCCCTCGAGCGCGAGCGCGAGCTGTTCCTCGAGCGGCGCGACAGCGAAGAATCAGCCGCCCAGCGCCATCTGTTCTTCGCCACGCGCGAAGCGACCAAAGTGCCGGGCATCACCCGCGACACAAAGGCACGCCCCATCGACAGCGCCGCCGTCATCGGCGCCGGCACGATGGGCGGCGGCATCGCCATGGCGCTTGCCAATGGCGGCATCGCGGTGAAGATCCTCGAGATGAACGAGGAGGCGCTGGCGCGCGGTCTCGGCCAGATCGACAAGATTTATGCCGGCTCGGTCAAGCGCGGCTCGATCAGCCAGGCCGAGAAGGACGCGCGGCTGGCGCGCATTTCCGGCACCACCGACTACGCCGCGCTTGCCGATTGCGACATCGTCGTCGAGGCGGTGTTCGAGGACATGGGCGTCAAGCACCAGGTCTTCGGCGCGCTCGACAAGGTGATGAAGCCCGGCGCGATCCTCGCCTCCAACACCTCCTATCTCGACCTCAACGAGATCGCCGCCGCGACCGAGCGTCCGCAGGATGTGGTGGGCCTGCATTTCTTCTCGCCGGCGCATGTGATGCGGCTGCTCGAGATCGTCCGCGGCGACCGCACCGCGCCGGACGTGCTTGCCTCGGCGCTGGCGCTGGCGCGGCGCATCGGCAAGGTGCCGGTGGTGGTCGGCGTGTGCAACGGCTTCGTCGGCAACCGCATGCTGGCGGCGCGCCGCGAGGAGAATGAGAGCCTGCTGCTTTCCGGCGCGACGCCCGAGCAGGTCGACGGGGTTTTCGCCGATTTCGGCTGGCCGATGGGCCCGTTCGCCATGGTCGACCTCGCCGGCCTCGACATCAGCTGGAAGCACCGGCAATCGCTCGGCCTGACCGCGCCCATCGCCGACGCGCTGTGCGAGGCCGGCCGTTTCGGCCAGAAGGCCGAACGTGGTTTCTACCTCTACGAGGAAGGCTCGCGCGCGCCGAAGCCCGATCCCTTCGTCGCCGAGCTGATCGCGGCGAAGGCCGCCGAGCTCGGCGTCGCGCGCCGCGCCGTCGGCGCCGAGGAGATCACCGAGCGCACGCTGTATCCGATGATCAACGAGGGCGCGCGCATCATCGAAGAGCGCATCGCCGCGCGCGCCTCCGACATCGACGTCGTCTGGGTCAACGGCTACGGCTTCCCCGTCGCCAAGGGCGGGCCGATGTTCTGGGCCGAGCGCTACGGCATCGGCAAGATCGTCGACCGGCTGGAATATTGGTACGGCGAGACGGGCAAGGAAGTGTTCAAGCCGGCTCCCATCCTGCGGCAATTGGCGTTCACCGGCGGCGGCTTCGCCGATCTCGCATAGAGAGCCGATCGCGCCTACATTGTCGAAAACGACCCCAGCAAACGGGAAACAAAGAATGGACATTCGCCAGATCGCAGACGATTACGCGGTTTCGCCGCAGATCGCCGTCGAGGACATCGCCGCCATCAAGATGGCGGGCTTCCAGAGTGTGGTGTGCAACCGCCCCGATGGCGAGGATGCCGGGCAACCGTCCGTCGCTTCCATCGCCGCGGCCGCGCAGGCAGCCGGGCTCGCCTTCCGCCATGTGCCGGTGGTCAGCGGAGCGATGACGATGGATGACGTGACCGCCATGGCGGCGGCGCTGAAGGAACTCCCCGGCCCTGTCTTCGCCTATTGCCGCAGCGGCACGCGCTCGGCCAATCTCTACGGCTTCATCAAGGAGCGCGGGCTGGCGTAGCGTTTCCGCTTTTCTCCAAGTTACCGTGCACGACATAAACGTCGCGCCGCCCCTCACCCTTACCATCTCCCCGTAAACGGGGCGAGGGGGACGTCAGCGTTGCGGCCATCCTTCTTCTCCCCGTTTACGGGGAGAAGGTGCCGGCAGGCGGATGAGGGGCAGGCGCGGACGCTTGGGTCCTGTGCTGTCTCCGGACGCACAAAGGAACTGCAAAAATGCTGTAAGCGGCGTGCTCCTCAATACAGCCAGCGCAGCATCACCAGCGAGATCGCCGGAAAGACGGTCAGCAGGATGACGCGGACGATGTCGCTGATGATGAACGGCGTCACGCCGCGATAGGTGGCGGAGATGGGCGTGTCCTTGGCCATCGCGTTGAGCACGAACAAATTCATGCCGACCGGCGGCGTGATCAGCCCGACCTCGACGACGATCAGCACCAGGATGCCGAACCAGATGGCGAATTCCTCGGCGCCCAGGCCATAGTCCAGCGCCGTGACGATCGGGAAGAAGATCGGGATCGTCAACAGGATCATCGACAGGGAATCCATGACGCAGCCGAACACCAGGTAGAGCACCAGGATCAGGGTCAGCACCAGCCATGGGTTGAACCCCTGCCCGCTGACGAAGGCGGCCATCTGCTGCGGCACCTGCGCCAGCGCCAGGAAGGAATTGTAGAAGCCGGCGCCGAGCACGATGAAGAAGATCATCGCCGAGGCGGTCGCCGTCGCCAGGATCGACTGGACGAAGGTCTCGCGGGTCAGCCCGCCATTGACCAGGGCGATCAGACCCGTGCCGGCAGCGCCGACGGCGGCCCCTTCCGTCGGCGTGAAGACGCCGAGATAGATGCCGCCGACCACCGCCAGGAAGACGACCAGCACCGGCCAGACATCGATCAGGACGCGGAAGCGCTCGGCATAGGGCGCGCGGGCGCGCGTGCCGGCCGATTCCGGCCACAGGCGGACGTAGATGGAGATGGCCAGCATGTAGCCGATGGCCGCCAGGATGCCCGGAACGAAGGCGGCGACGAACAGCTTGGCGATGTTCTGCTCGGTCAGGATGGCGTAGATCACCAGGATGACGGATGGCGGGATGAGGATGCCGAGCGTGCCGCCGGCGGCCAGCGTGCCGGTGGCCAGCGCCCCCGAATAGCCGTAGCGGCGCAGTTCCGGCAGCGCCACCTGGCTCATGGTGGCGGCCGTCGCCAGGGACGAACCGCAGATGGCGCCGAAGCCGGCGCAGGCGCCGACCGCCGCCATGGCGACGCCGCCGCGCTTGTGGCCCATCCAGGTTTCGGCCGCCTTGAACAGGGCGCGCGACATGCCGCCCAGCGTGGCGAACTGGCCCATCAGCAGGAACAGCGGCACGATGGTCAGCGAATAGCCGGAAAAGGTCGAATAGGTCTCGTTCTTCAATTTTGCCAGCACCGGCGCGACATTGCCGAAGACGAGCCAGCTGCCGCCCAGCCCGCACAGCAGCATGGCAAGGCCGATCGGCATGCGCAGGAAGATGAGAACGAGAAGCAGCGGGAAGGACCACAGGCCCATTTCGAGATTGGTCAATGTGCGGCCCCCTGGCCCATCGTGGAAACAGGCGTTCCGTCGCGCAGTTCGCGCAGCCGCACGAAGCACATATAGATGGAAACGATGACGGCGACGGCCGCCGCGGCGAGGCAGGCCGCATAGGGCCACCACAAGGGATATTGCAGGATGAAGCTGGTTTCGCTGTAGGCGAGCTTGTCGCGCATGCCGTAGTAGAGCTGCCAGGCGATGGCGCCCAGCACCAGCGTCATCAGGATCTCGGAGACCACGTCGATGATGTGGTTGGCGCGGTCGGAAAAGAGGCTGGTGACGATGTCGACCGTGGCATGGCCGCGATTGAGCTGGCACCAGGGCAGGAAGGCGAACACGGCGAAGCCGACGCCGGCCTGCACCAGCTCGAAATCACCCGGCACGGGCCCGAGCCCGACACGCGAGAAGGCGCGCCCGGTGATGCTGGCGACGGTCATCACCGTGACCGCGACCAGAACGATGCCGCCCAGAATGGCCAGGGCGCGTGCCAGCCAGACAACGATCTTCGACAGGTTCATGCCCCTTCCCGTCCCCCAGGATTCAGTTTCATGCGTTGATTGTTCTTGTCATGGACCGGGCAGGCAAAGTTAGCCACCGGCTGTTGCCAGCGCAAGCGCGAAGGGCCGCCTCGGGTATGACAAGGGGCGGACCTTTCGGCCCGCCCCGTTCTGCTGCACCGGATCGCCTTATTGGCTGGTGTATTTGTCGATCAGGCCGCGCGCTTCGTCGATCAGCGCCTGACCGTCGATGCCCTTGTCCTTCATCTCCTCGACCCATTGGGTGTAGACCGGCTGGGCGGCCTCCTTCCAGGTCTCGGTGTCCTCGGCGCTGATCTCGATGATGTTGTTGCCGCGGTCGACGGCGATCTGCCGGCTCGGGCCGTCGGCGCCCGCCTGCGTACGGCCGGCGAAGGCGGCGAATTCCTGGCCGGAATTGTCGTCGATCACCTTCTTCAGATCATCGGGCAGGCTGTCATACTTGGCCTTGTTCATCGCCAGCACGAAGGTCGTCGTGTAGAGTGCGTGATCGCCGCCGAACTCGGTGTGGTTGGAGACCAGTTCCGGCACTTTCAGCGCCGGGGTGACCTCCCACGGAATGACGCAGCCGTCGATGACGCCCTTCGACAGGGCCTCGGTGATCTGCGGCACCGGCATGCCGACGGGCGTCGCGCCGAGCTGGCCGAGCAATTGGTTGATGATGCGCGTGGGCGCGCGGATCTTCATGCCCTTCAGGTCTTCCAGCTTCTCGATCGGCGCCTTGGAATGGAGCATGCCGGGACCGTGGACCCAGACCCCCAGCACATGGGTGTCCTTGAACTCGGTGTCCTTCATGTGTTTCTCGAACAGGTCCCAATAGGCGCGCGAGGTGGCCTCGGCGTTGGTCATCATGAAGGGAAGCTCGAACACCTCCGTCGAGGGGAAGCGGCCGGGATTGGAGCCGGGCAGCGTCCAGACGATGTCGACGATGCCGTCCTTGGCCTGGTCGTAGAGCTGCGGCGGCGTGCCGCCGAGCTGCATGGCCGGATAGCGCTCGATCTTGATGCGGCCGCCCGATTCCTGCTCGATCTTGTCAGCCCAGGGATCGAGGACCAGTTTCGGCACATTGGCCTGCGGCGGCAGGAACTGGTGCAGCCTGAGCGTGACCTCCTGTGCCAGCGACGATGCCGTGGCACCGATCAGGCCGGTCGCCGCAACGGCGGCAGCCAAGGCCAGTTTTCTGACGGAAAATGATGTCATGCTTATCCTCCCGATTGCATGTGCTTCAGCGCCCGCGCGACGCCTCTTGTCCGCTCACGCACCAGATCGATCCCGATCGGCTCCCACCTTCGGTCCAAAATGCCCCGATGCCTGATGGCCGAGTATCCTTCGGAAACCCGGCGCGCGTCCAGCACGGACTTTAGCGGAAATTATGTAACAATAAAGAGCCTAGCCGAGGAATATTTGTAACGCAACCAAGGCTCACAGCGGCAGGGCGCCGGTTTCCTTCAAGGTCTCCAGCACAATGGCGCTCTTGACGTGCTGCACGGATTCATGCGGCAGCAGCACGCCGTTGACGAATGCGGACAGGGATTTGAGATCGGGCGTGACGACCTTCAGGATGTAATCCATCTCGCCGGTCAGGGCGTGCGCCTCCTGAACCTCGGGCAGGCGCGCCAGAAGCTCGCCGAAGCGGCGCGCATTGTCGGGATTGTGGGTGGCGAGCGTCACCGTGATGATGTTGACCAGCGGAAACCCCAGCCGGTCGCGGTCGAGCATCGCCACATAGCCGCGGATATAGCCTTCCTCCTCGAGCCGCTGGCGGCGGCGCGAGCACTGCGACGGCGACAGGTTCACCCGCTCCGACAGATCGTTGTTGGTCAGCCGCGCGTCCACCTGCAACAGAGACAGTATCTTGCGGTCATAACCATCAATCCGTGCTTCCGCCATGCAATTTTCCTTATGCCTGCACAAAGTACGCATATTTAGCACAAAACATGCCCCAGAATGCAAGCCGCTTGCGAGGCTGCGAGCCTATAATAGGGAAAAGGTGCCGCAGCGCACCGAATTGTCCCGCCACAGGAGGAGTTTATCCCATGGGCCCATTCCCGCACGACGCGCCGCCCGCCGAGATCACCGAGACGAACCCCGCCGGCACGGACGGCTTCGAATTCGTCGAATTCGCCCATCCGGAACCGGAAAAGCTCACCGAGCTGTTCACCAGGATGGGCTATGCCGAGGTCGCCCGCCACAAGACGAAGAACATCTCCGTCTGGCGCCAGGGCGACATCAACTACGTCCTGAATGCCGAGCCCGGCAGCCATGCGATGCGCTTCGTCGACGAGCATGGCCCCTGCGCGCCGTCGATGGCCTGGCGCGTGGTCGATGCGCAGCACGCGCTGCGGCACGCGGTCTCGAAGGGCGCCGAGGCGTATACCGGCGGCGACAAGGCGCTCGACGTGCCGGCCATCGTCGGCATCGGCGGCTCACTGATCTATTTCGTCGACACCTATGGCGAGAAGGGTTCGCCCTACGAGGCCGAGTTCGAGTGGACCGGCGCGAAGAACCCGCGGCCGGAAGGCGTCGGCTTCTACTATCTCGACCACCTCACCCACAATGTCTATCGCGGCAACATGGACAAGTGGTGGGCGTTCTATCGCGATCTGTTCGGCTTCACGCAGATCCACTATTTCGACATCGACGGCCGCATCACCGGCCTCGTCAGCCGGGCGATCACCTCGGCCTGCGGCAAGATCCGCATCCCGCTGAACGAATCGAAGGACGAGACCAGCCAGATCGTCGAGTATCTGAAGAAGTACAAGGGCGAAGGCATCCAGCACATCGCCGTCGGCACGGACGGGATCTACGACGCCACCGACAAGCTGGCGGCAAACGGGCTGAAATTCATGCCGGGCCCTCCCGAGACCTATTACGCGCGCAGCCACGAGCGCGTCTCCGGCCATGACGAACCGATCGAGCGGATGAAGAAACACGGCATCCTGATCGACGGCGAGGGCGTGGTGAACGGCGGCATGACCAAGATCCTGCTGCAGATCTTCTCCAGGACGGTCATCGGGCCGATCTTCTTCGAGTTCATCCAGCGTAAGGGCGACGAGGGATTCGGCGAGGGCAATTTCCGCGCCCTGTTCGAGAGCATCGAGGAAGACCAGATCCGCCGCGGCGTGATCAAGGTGGACGCCGCCGAATAGCAGCATTCGCCACACCGGTGATTTCCGCAAGGGCCGCTTTCAGCGGCCCTTTTCTTTTGGCCGCACGCCGCCCGCAGGCGGCCGCCGCTCCCGGCAAGGAACCGCTAACCATGGCTGGCTCAAAGGCCACTGGTCGATGGATCAAAACATTTATTGATCATCACCTTTATCGCCTCCCAAGCTGGGCGCAATGATAGGGGGCAAAAAGAATCCGAAAGGAGTGGAAGACGATGCAACGCACGTTTGGACAAATGTCTCGGCGCGATCTCTTAACGATGATCGGCGCGACAGCCGGAGGGGCGGCCCTCTATCAGGCGATGACCACACTGGGCCACGCACAGGAATCCACCTATCAGGGACCGGTCAAGCTGGACGGCGATCCCAAGGGCGCGAAGGTGCTGATCCTCGGCGCCGGCCTCGCCGGCATGGTCGCCGCTCTGGAGTTACGGGCAGCCGGCTATACGGTCGAGGTGCTCGAGTTCCGCGAAAAGGCCGGCGGGCGCTGCTGGACCTTACGCGGCGGCGACAGCTACACCGAGCTCGGCGGCTTCAAGCAGGATGTCGGATTCGCGGAAGGCAACTACTTCAATCCCGGCCCCTGGCGCATCCCCTATCATCACCACGCCGTCCTCGACTATTGCAAGCGCCTCGGCGTCAAGCTCGAGCCGTTCATCCAGAAGAACCACAACGCCCTCCTCCACTCCACGAAAGCCTTCGACGGCAAGCCGCAGCGCTTCCGCGACATCGCCACCGACTATCGCGGCCAGACCTCCGAGCTGCTGGCCAAGGCGGCCAACCAGGGCAAGCTGGACGAGATGGTCAGCCAGGAAGACAAGGAAATGCTGCTCGAATCGCTGCGCATCTACGGCGTGCTCGACAAGGATTACGCCTATGTCAAAAGCGAGCACACGAGCGACTATCGCGGCTACCAGAAATGGCCGGGCGGCGGCTCGGGTGCCGCCCCCATCCCCTCCGATCCGATCGATCCGAGCCAGATCCTGCAGTCGCGCCTGTGGCAGTGGCTCGACGATGCCGAATCGGCCGAGCACCAGCAGACCATCTTCCAGCCGGTCGGCGGCATGGACATGATCGCCCAGGCCTTCGAGCGCGAGATCAAGGACCTGATCCGGTTCAACGCCAAGGTCACGGCGATCAACCAGGACGACAACGGCGTCACGGTCACCTACGAGGACACGGGCGGCCAGGGCGGCACGCAGGAGGCCAAGGCCGATTGGTGCCTGTGCACCATCCCCTTCTCCATCCTCGGCCAGATCGAGAACAATCTGTCGGGCGAGATGAAGGGCATCATCGATTCGATGTACTATGCCGGCTCGGTGAAGTTCGGCCTCGAATTCAACCGCCGCTTCTGGGAAGAGGATGAGCGCATCTATGGCGGCATTTCCTATACGGACCTGCCGATCGCGCTGATCAGCTATCCGTCCGGCGATTATTTCTCGACCGGCAAGGGCGTGCTGCTCGGCGGCTACAGCTGGGGCGCGACCGCCTATCAGTTCAATGCGCTGTCGCCGGAAGAGCGGATCAAGAAGGCCGTCGAATACGGCGCGATGATCCACCCGCAATACAAGGACGAGTTCTCGAACGGCGTCAGCGTCGCGTGGCACCGCGTGCCCTGGGTGCTCGGCTGCTACGGCATCTGGAAGGACAAGGAGGCCGATTACGAGAAGGCGACCAAGATCGACGGCCGCATCCTGATGGCCGGCGAGCACATCTCCTATCTGCCGGCCTGGCAGGAGGGCGCGCTCCTTTCCGGCCTCGACGCCATTTCCCGCCTGCACAACCGCGTCATCAACGGCTGATCGCCACATTTGCAAAGGAGAACCCCATGCAAACCATAGCAGCCGGCTTATGCATCGCCGCATCCATCATCGCCGTGACACCTGCGCTCGCCCAGGACGGCGCCCAGGACGGCGCATTGTTCAGCGACCCGAGCAAGATCACCGTCACCGGCGGTGAGAATGTCTACAACGCCGTCTGCAGCGGCTGTCACATGCCGGAGGGCGCGGGCGCTATCGGCGCCGGCGCCTACCCGGCGCTCGCCGGAAACGAGAACCTCGAATACCCCGAATATCCGATGTTCATCATCCTCAACGGCCAGAAGGCCATGCCGCCGCTCGGCGCGATCCTCGACGACCAGCAGGTCGCCGACGTGATCAACTACATCCAGACCGGTTTCGGCAACGGATATGCCGGCGAGACGACGGCCGAGGACGTCGCCGCATCGCGGCCATAGTCGCCGACGAAGGTCCACCCGCGCCGCCGCGGCGGCGCGGCTTTTTCATTTCCGCTTCACTTTCAAAGGAGATTTCCATGATCCGTTTCGCCAGCCTCCTGACCGGCGCCGTCCTTCTCGCCGGAGCAGCCCAGGCCGACCCGGTCGTCCGGCACAAGATTCCGGGCTCGGACTTCCCCATCGCGCGCGCCGTCGAAGTACCCGCCGATGCGACGACGATCTATCTGAGCGGCGCGGTGCCCGCCGTCGTCAACCAGGACGCCGAGCGCGGCTCGCTGGCCGCCTATGGCGACATGACCGAGCAGACGCGCACCGTCTTCCAGGCCATCGAGACCTCGCTGAAGGAGATGGACCTCGGCATCGGCGACATCGTCAAGCTGCAGGTCTACCTGGTCGGCCAGGACGGCAAGCCGATGGATTTCGCCGGCTTCATGAAGGGCTATACCGAGTTCTTCGGCACCGAGGCGCAGCCGAACCTGCCGGCCCGCTCCGTGTTCCAGGTCGCCGGCCTCGCCAATCCCGGCTGGCTGATCGAGGTGGAAGCCATCGCCGTGCGCGAAGACAAGGACTGAGGGCGCAGTCTGTCCGTAGAGGGCGCCGGCGCATCAGGATCGACCGTCACGGCATGGATGCCCGGCTCGGCGGCCGGGCATGACGAACTGTGGGGACGGGAATGCAAACCACCGGCATCCGCGACTGACACCATGGCCCATGCCATTCGTCACCCTCGGGCCCCGACCCGAGGGTCCATGCCGGAACGGACGATCGGCGGCCGCCGACGCCCCTTCCGGATGCCTGCCGCCCTACTCCCGCGCCGCCGCCAGCGCCGCCTTCAACACCGCGATGTCCCCCACCCGATTGGCCAGCAACAGCACCAGCCTGGCGTTCAGCCGGGCGCTTTCCTCAAAACTCAGCCCGTCATGCGCCGCCATCAGCGCCGCGTAGAAATCGTCGCCGGCCGCCCCCAGCCGATCACGCCCGATATCGTCATCCCTGCTCATCATTCCCTCCCCATGGCCCGCGTCATGGCGGCGGCGATCTCATGCGCATCCGGGTGCTCGAACGCGGCGGCGATGTGCTGGTCAGGCCGCACCAGATAGAGCCGGCCCGCGCCGTAACGCGCCGCGACGGTGCCGTCCACATCGACCAGCCGGGTAACCCCCTCCACCGCCTCGCCGCCGGCGCCCGCCGACACCTGCACCACATGCAGGCCGGCCGGCAGGCCGATCGGCGGATCGCAATCGACGGCGAGCAGCACGAAGCCGCCGCCCGCATGGTTCAACAACCAGTCTCCGGCGCCCTCGGCAAGCACCGGCGCATCGGCCATGACCGCGCCCGGCGCCAGCCCGCCGGCATGTCCGCAAGGCGTCTGCAGCGAAAATCCGGCCAGGGAACACGGCTTCGACAAGCGGCCGGAATTGACCAGCCGCCGGGCAAAATCATGGTCGGCCGAAAGCTCCAGGACGCTGTCGCGGAAAATCCGCTCCATGGCGCTCTTCGGCGTCATGAAGGATGTGGAGCGCGCCGAATTCAGGATGTTCTCGTCGGTGCCGTGGATGCGCTCCTCGTCATACGAGGCGATCAGCGAGGCCGGCGCCTCGCCCTGCACCACCATCGCCAGCTTCCAGCCGAGATTGTCGATGTCCTGGATGCCGCCATTGCCGCCGCGCGCGCCGAAGGGCGAGACGATGTGGGCGCTATCGCCGGCGAAGATCACCCGGTCGTGGACGAAGCGTTCCAACCTGCGGCACTGGAAGGTGTAGACCGACACCCAGTCGAGTTCGAAATCGGCGTGGCCGATCACCTTCTCGATGCGCGGGATGACGTTTTCCGGCTTCTTCTCCTCGTCCGGGTCGGCGTCGGGGCCAAGCTGCAGGTCGATGCGGTAGATGTTGTCGGGCTGCTTGTGCAGCAGCGCAGACTGCCCGTTGTGGAACGGCGGCTCGAACCAGAACCAGCGCTCGGACGGGAAATCCGCCTTCATTTCCACATCGGCGATCAGGAAGCGTTCCTCGAACACCTGCCCCGCGAAATCGAGGCCAAGCATGGCGCGCGCGGGCGAGCGCGCGCCGTCGCAGGCAATCACCCAGGCGGCGTCCATATGGTAATGACCGTCCGGCGTCTCGACGCCGAGGCGCACATCGCCGCCCTTCTGCTCGATCGAGGCGACCTTGTTGTTCCAGCGCAGGTCGATCAGCTCGGGGAAATCGGCGGCGCGCTCGACCAGGTACTGCTCGACGTAATATTGCTGCAGATTGATGAAGGCCGGCATCTTGTGGCCTTCCTCCGGCAAAAGGTCGAAATTCCAGACCTCGCGGTCGCGGTGAAACAGCCGGCCCACCTTCCAGGTGACGCCCTTGTCCACCATCCGCTCGCCGATGCCGAGGCGGTCGAAGATCTCCAGCGTGCGCTTCGACCAGCAGATGGCCCGGCTGCCGATGGAGACGACATTGTTGTCGTCGAGCACCACCACCGGCACGCCGCGCTGGGCAAGATCGACGGCCGCCGCAAGCCCGACCGGACCCGCACCGATGATGACCGCCTTGTGCTGCCCGGCAGGGCCGCCGGTCAGCTCCGGCGGCGTCCGGTACGGGAAGCGATTGTACTCATAACGCGGCATGGGCTTTCGTCCCCCTTGCAGCCGTTCCTTCGCGAGAAGAAACAGCTCAAACCTGTTTCAAGTTCAGCGCCAGCGTCAAGGCCCCTTCTCCCCGCAGGCGGGGAGAAGGAAGCGACCATCGCTCCTGCAGTCACCCCTGCAGCGCTTCCCACATCTGCCGGTCGCGCTCCGCCGTCCAGATGCGCGGCGTGTCGATGCCGAGCGCCTCGTCATAGGCGCGCGCCACGTTGAACGGCAGGCAGTGCTCGTAGATCGCGTAATCGGAGAACTTCGGATCGCAGGCCGCCCGGCAGGCGTCCCAGGCCTCCTTCAGCGAACCGCCGCCCTGGGCCACGCGCGCCACCGGCTGATAGGTGGAAAGCACGAAATCGCCGGTCCGGTCGAGCGCCTCGTTGACCATGTCCTGGCCGACAAGTGCTGCGCCGCGGCCTGGCGCGATGGCGTCGAGATCGAACGAGCGGATTTCCTCCAGCGTCGACGGCCAGTCGTGGAAATGGCCGTCGCCGCAATAGCAGGCCGAATGGTATTCGACGATGTCGCCGGTGAACATGACGTTGGCGTCGGGCACATGGGCGACGATGTCGCCCGCCGTGTGGGCGCGGCCGAGGAACATCAGGTCGACCCGGCGCTTGCCGAGATAGACCGTCATCGAGCTGGAGAAGGTTGTCGTCGGCCAGGTCAGGCCGGGGATCGATTCATGCCCCTGGAACAGGCGCGGAAAGCGGACGAACTCCGAATCCCAGTCCTCCTTGCCGCGTTCCACCACCATGGCGCGCGCCTTGTCGCTCATGATCACGGTCGGCGCGTGATAGGCCGAGGCGCCCAGCACGCGCACGGCGTGGTAGTGGGTCAGCACCAGGTGGCTGATCGGCTTGTCGGTGACGGTACGCACCTTCTCGATGACCTTTTCGGCGAGCCGCGGCGTTGCCTGCGCCTCGATCACCATCACCGATTCATCGCCGATGATGATGCCCGAATTGGGATCACCTTCTGCGGTGAACGCCCACAGATCCCGACCGATCTCGTCGAACGAGATCTTCTTTTCCGTCAGGTCGCCTGCGGATGCGAATTGCTTGGCCATTACGCGCCTTTCTCGTATTTCTGAACTGTCTGCTCGATCGCACCGAAGATCGAATGGCCGCTGCCATCCTTCATCTCGATGCGCACCACGTCGCCGAAGCGCATGAAGGGCGTCTTCGGCTTGCCGTCATTGATCGTCTCGATCATGCGGGTCTCTGCAATGCAGGAATAGCCGACGCCACCGTCGGCCACCGGCTTGCCGGGGCCGCCATCCATCTTGTTGGAAACGGTGCCCGAACCAATGATCGCGCCGGCGCAGAGCGGCCGCGTCTTGGCCGCATGGGCGACAAGCGTCGGGAAATCGAAGGTCATGTCGATGCCGGCATTGGCGCGGCCGAACGGCTTGCCATTGTAGTCGACGCACAGCGGCAGCGATACCTTGCCGCCATCCCAGGCCTCGCCCAGTTCGTCCGGCGTCACCGCCACGGGTGAAAACGCCGAAGAGGGTTTCGACTGGAAGAAGCCGAATCCCTTGGCGAGCTCCGCCGGAATCAGGCCACGCAGCGACACGTCGTTGACCAGCATGATCAGCCGGATCGCATCACGCGCCTCGTCCAGGCTGGCGCCCATCGGCACATCGTCGACGATGACGGCCACCTCGCCTTCCATGTCTATGCCATAGGCTTCGTCGGCCATGACGATCGGGTCACGCGGGGCGAGGAAGGCATCGGAGCCACCCTGATACATCAACGGGTCGGTCCAGAAGCTGTCGGGCATCTCCGCGCTGCGCGCCTTGCGCACCAGTTCGACGTGATTGACGTATGCCGATCCGTCGGCCCACTGGAAGGCGCGAGGCAGCGGCGATGCCGCATCATGCTCGTGAAAGCGTTCCGCCGGCACCGAGCCATGCTCCAGGCTTTCAGCGAGCGCTGCCAGATGCGGGGCGATGCGCGCCCAATCGTCAAGCGCCGCCTGCAGCGTCGGCGCCAGGAACGAGGCGTCGGTGCAGCGGGTCAGGTCGCGTGAGACGACGACCAGTCTTCCGTCGCGCTTTCCATTCTTGAGCGTGGCGAGTTTCATGCGTTTTCCTTTATGCGGTGGCTGCGGGCGCTTCTATCAGCGGCAATTCGAGGCCGTCACGGCCGATGGTGAGGGGGCCGGCCCAGGTCCGGCGGACCGCCTCCTCCCAGTCGCCGGGCCCGAAATCCGGGTCGTCGGCGGGAATGAGGTGATTGAGCACAAGATGCGCGCAACCGGCGTCAGACGCAATGCGCCCTGCGTCCTCGACCAGCGTGTGGCTGGCCATCAGATGCGCCTTCAGGCGGGCGCCGTTGCCGGTGCGGGCGACCAGCCGGTCGACGCCGGCGGCGAGCATCGCCTCATGCACCAGGATGTCGGCATCGCGGGCGAAATCGGCAAGCGGCGGGAAATGGCAGGTGTCGGCGGAAAAGACCACGCGACGGCCGCCATGCGAGAAGCGCAGCGCATAGCATTCGGTGACCGGCGGATGGTCGACGCGCAGCGCCTCGACCGTCAACCCAGCCTCCTGCATCACCGGACCATCGCCAAATTCGGTCACCTCGACCAGTTGGCGAATATCCGGGCGGCCCTCATCGTCGATGCGGATGTCGATGTCATAGGCGAGCGAGCGGCAGAAATGCGTCCACACGTCCCCGGTCCCGACCGGGCCGTAGACCTTGACCGGCGTCGCCAGCCCGGCCGTCCAGGCCGTGTGCAGCAGCGCGCCCAATTCGAGCACGTGGTCGGAATGCAGATGGGTGATGAACACCAGGTCGAGCGTCTTCAGCGCCACGCCGGCGTCGACCAGTCCCCTGGTCACGCCGAGCGCGCAGTCGATGACGGCCGTGCGGCCGCCGATCTGCAGCAGCGAAGCGGTCGGCATCGGGCCGCCCGGCCTCAGCGCCGGGCCGCCCTTCGTGCCGAGCAGCACGAGCCTTTCATTCACGACCAGTCGCCCTCGGGCGTGCCGTTGAAGCGCTTTTTCAGGTCCGTCCAGCAGTCGATGTAGTCGTCCTGCAGCGTCTCGGTCTCCGCCGCATAGCGCGTCAGATGCTGGGGAAAGCGCGTCTCGAACATGAAGGCCATCGTGTCCTCGAGCTTGACCGGCTTCAATTCCGTCTTGCTGGCCTTGTCGAAGCCGAAGGCGTCCGGGCCGTGCGGCAGCATCATGTTGTGCAGCGACACGCCGCCGGGCACGAAACCCTCTTCCTTGGCGTCGTACTGGCCTTTGATCAGCCCCATGAACTCGCTCATGATGTTGCGGTGGTACCAGGGCGGGCGGAAGGTGTGCTCGGCCACCAGCCAGCGCGGCGGGAAGATGACGAAATCGATGTTCGCCGTGCCTTCCTCGCCCGACGGCGCCGTCAGCACGGTGAAGATCGACGGATCGGGATGGTCGAACAGGATGGCCCCGACCGGCGAGAACGTCGACAGATCGTATTTGTAGGGCGCGTAATTGCCGTGCCAGGCGACCACGTCGAGCGGCGAATGGCCGATCTCGGTGACGTGGAACCGGCCGCACCATTTGACGAACAGCCGGCAGGGCGTTTCCTTCTCCTCGTACCAGGCGGTCGGGGTCTTGAAATCGCGCGGATTGGCCAGGCAGTTGGCGCCGATCGGCCCGCGGTCCGGCAGGGTGAACTTGGCGCCGTAGTTCTCGCAGATATAGCCGCGCACCGGTCCGCCCGGCAATTCGACCTGGAAGATCATGCCGCGCGGCAGGATGGCGATCTCGCCCGGCGTGACGTCGATGATGCCCATCTCCGTCTTGATGCGGATGCCGCCTTCCTGCGGCACGATGAGCAATTCGCCGTCGGCGTTGAAGACATAGTCGTCGACCATCGATTTGTTGGCGGCATAGACATGCGCCGCCATGCCCGACTGGCCCTGCGCGTCGCCGGCGGTGGTCATCGTGCGGATGCCGGCGATGAAATCCGTTTCCTCGTTCGGCATCGGCATCGGGTTCCAGCGCAGCTGGCCGAGCGCCAGATCGTGGTCGTCGAGGTTCGGCGCCGATTTCCACTGGTCGAACCTGACCGCCTTGAAGCGCGTGGTGTGACGGACGCTCGGCCGGATGCGGTAGAGCCAGGAGCGCTCATTGGTGCCGCGCGGCGCGGTGAAGGGCGAGCCCGAGAGCTGCTCGGCATAGAGGCCATAGGCCGGCCGCTGCGGCGAGTTCTGCCCCTGCGGCAGCGCGCCCGGCAGGCTTTCCGTCTCAAAGTCGTTGCCGAAGCCCGGCATATACTGAACGGTCATGCTATCCTCCGTCGGAAGGGGAATGTCGCCCGCCCGGAGGGCAGGCCCGGATGGAACCGGTTTATTTGTTGCAATCGTAACCATTGAGAATGTAACTATCAATCGGGCCGCCCGGCAAAATCACCACGATGGGAGTGCGCATGGTGCAACAAAGTGTTCTCGCGCTGGAGGAATTCCTGCCCTATCGGCTGACCCGGCTGACCGACGCGATCAGCCGCGATTTCTCGCAGGCCTACCGCGCCCGGCTCGGCCTGACGCGGCCGGAATGGCGCACGCTGGCGACCATCGGCCAGTACGGCACGATGACGGCGACGGAGATCGGCGCCCATTCCTCGATGCACAAGACCAAGGTCAGCCGCGCCGTCGCCTCCTTGGAGGTCAGGCGCTGGGTGGTGCGCAAGCCGGACGCCAACGACCGCCGCGTCGAGCGCCTGTCGCTGAGCAAGCTCGGCCAGAAGGCCTATGAGGACATGGTGCCCGTCGCCCGCGCCTTCGAGGCGGAACTGCTCACCCGCATGAAAGCGGCCGAGCGCGCGGCGCTTCTGGCAGGGCTGGCGGCGCTGGAGCGCGCCGCGCTCAGCGATCCCGCCAACAGCTGACCTACCAGCTCATCACCACCTTGCCGGCCTCGCCATTCTTGATCGCATCGAAGCCGTCGTGGAAATCGTCGGCCTTGATGCGGTGGGTGATGAGGTCGGAGACGTCGAGCCGGCCCTGCACCAGGGCGATCATCTTGTACCAGGTCTCGAACATCTCGCGCCCATAGATGCCCTTCAGGTGCAGCATCTTGAAGATCACCTTGTTCCAGTCGATCTCGAAGCCGGTCGGCGCGATGCCTAAAATGGCGATCTTGCCGCCATTGTTCATGGCGTCGATCATGTCGCGGAAGGCGGGTGCGGCGCCCGACATTTCCAGCCCGACGTCGAAGCCCTCCGTCATGCCGAGCTGGCGCATGACGTCGGGCAGCTTCTCCTCGGCCGCGTTGACCGTGTGCTGGACGCCGAGCTTCCTGGCCAGCTCCAGCCGGCCCGGATTGATGTCGGTGATGACCACCTTGCGCGCGCCCACCGCCTGCGCCACCAGCGCGCCCATGATGCCGATCGGCCCGGCGCCCGTCACCAGCACGTCCTCGCCGACGAGATCGAACGACAGCGCCGTGTGGACGGCGTTGCCGAGCGGGTCGAAGATGGCGGCGATCTCGTCGGGAATGTTGTCGGGGATCGGCACCACATTGTGCTGCGGCAGCGACAGATATTCGGCGAAGGCGCCCGGCCGCTGCACGCCGACGCCCAGCGTGTTGCGGCACAGATGGCCGCGTCCGGCGCGGCAATTGCGGCAATGGCCGCAGACGATGTGCCCCTCGCCCGAAACGCGCTGGCCGACCTGATATTCGGTGACGGCCGAGCCGATCTCGGCGACCGCGCCGACGAATTCATGGCCGACGACCAGCGGCACCGGCACGGTCTTGCTCGCCCATTCGTCCCAGTTCCAGATATGCACGTCCGTGCCGCAGATGGCGGTCTTGCGAACCTTGATCAGCACGTCGTTCGGACCGATCTCCGGCACCGGCACGCGCTCCATCCACAGGCCTTCCTCGGGTCTGGATTTCACCAGCGCCTTCATCATGTTGGACATGGCTGGAGCCTTTTCGGTGTGGTTCGTACGAGATTACCCCCCTCTGGCCTGCCGGCCATCTCCCCCTCAAGGGGGGAGATCAGGTGGTGGAACTGGCTTCGCCAATCGCCAACATATATGGGGAGGCGATGCATTCTTGCCAGCCGATCTCCCCCCTTGAGGGGGAGATGGCCGGCAGGCCAGAGGGGGGTGCGCTCGGCAAAAACGTTCACGCAATCACCCCCAATTCCCGCCCCACCTTGCCGAACGCCGCCACGGCGCGGTCGATGTCCTCGGTCGTGTGCGCCGCCGACATCTGCGTGCGGATGCGCGCCTCGCCCTTCGGCACCACCGGGAAAGAGAAGCCGATCACGTAGATGCCCTCGTCGAGCAGGCGCGCGGCCATCTTTTCGGCGAGCGCGGCATCGCCCAGCATCACCGGGATGATCGGGTGGCCCTCGCCGGCAAGCGTGAAGCCCCGCGCCGTCATGCCGGCGCGGAAGCGCGCGGCATTGTCGTTGAGCCGGCGGCGCAGCCCGGCCCCGTCGCCCACCATGTCGAACACCTTCAGCGAGGCGGCCGCGATGACCGGCGCCAGCGTGTTGGAAAACAGATAGGGCCGCGAGCGCTGGCGCAGCCAGTCGACCACCTCGGCGCGCGCGCAGGTATAGCCGCCCGAGGCGCCGCCCAGCGCCTTGCCCAGCGTGCCGGTCATGATGTCGATCCGCCCCTCGACGCCGCAATGCTCCGGCGTGCCGCGCCCATGCGCGCCGACGAAGCCGACCGCATGGCTGTCGTCGACCATCACCATCGCGTCGTATTTTTCCGCCAGGTCGCAAATGCCGGCGAGATTGGCGATGACGCCGTCCATGGAAAACACGCCGTCCGTGGCGATCAGCCGGAAGCGCGCGCCCTCGGCCTGCTTCAGGCATTGTTCCAGCTCGGCCATGTCGTTGTTGGCGTAGCGGAACCGCTTCGCCTTGCACAGCCTCACCCCGTCGATGATCGAGGCGTGGTTGAGCGCGTCGGAGATGATGGCGTCCTCCGGCCCCAGTAGCGTCTCGAACAGGCCGGCATTGGCGTCGAAGCAGGAGGAATAGAGGATCGTGTCGTCGAAGCCGAGAAAGCCGGCGATCTTCGCCTCCAGCTCCTTGTGCTCCTCCTGCGTGCCGCAGATGAAGCGCACCGAGGCCATGCCGTAGCCATAGCGGTCGAGCGCCGCCTTGGCCGCCGCGCGCAGGTCGGCATTGTCGGCGAGGCCGAGATAATTGTTGGCGCAGAAGTTCAGCACGGTCCGTCCGCCGCTTTCGATCTCGGCCGACTGCATGGAGGTGATGACGCGCTCGCTCTTGTAGAGCCCGGCGCCCTTCAGGCCATCCAGTTCGGTGCGCAGATGGGCGAGGAAGGCGTCGGACATGCGGGTCTCCTGAAACGACGGAACGGCGCGCCCTTTGTTCCATCATCGCCGGACGGTTTCAAGCGCCCCTCTTCCTTCTCCCCGTTCACGGCAGGGCAATCGCCTATGGAGGCTGAGCCCCCCACTCCGTCTCGGCCTCCGGCCGATCCACCTCTCCCCCGCAACGGGGGAGAGGAAGTGCCCCTGGTCGCTTTGCACGCTTCCTCTCCCCCACGGATGTGGGGGAGAGGTGGCTTGGGGCAAAGCCCCGAGACGGAGTGGGGGAAGTCCAGACCATATGCGATTGCCCTGCCGTTCACGGGGAGAAGGTCCCGGCAGGGGAATGAGGGGCGAGCGCCGACGCTCACCCGATCAGAAAAACGCCTGCAGCCCCGTCTGCGCGCGGCCGAGGATCAGCGCATGGACGTCGTGCGTGCCCTCATAGGTGTTGACCGTCTCCAGATTCTGCGCGTGGCGCATGACATGGTATTCGATCTGAATGCCGTTGCCACCATGCATGTCGCGGGCCTGACGCGCGATGTCGAGCGCCTTGCCGCAATTGTTGCGCTTGACGAGCGAGATCATCTCCGGCGCCATGCGGCCCTCGTCGAACAGCCGGCCGACGCGCAACGACCCCTGCAGGCCCAGCGCGATTTCCGTCTGCATGTCGGCGAGCTTCTTCTGGAAAAGCTGCGTCTGCGCCAGCGGCCTGTCGAACTGCTTGCGGTCGAGGCCATACTGCCGCGCCCGGTGCCAGCAATCTTCCGCCGCGCCCATCGCGCCCCAGGAGATGCCGTAGCGCGCCCGGTTGAGACAGCCGAACGGGCCGCTCAGGCCCGAAACGTTGGGCAGCAGCGCGTCCTCGCCCACTTCGACGCCGTCCATGACGATCTCGCCGGTGATCGAGGCGCGCAGCGAGAGCTTGCCGCCGATCTTCGGTGCCGTCAGCCCCTTCATGCCCTTTTCCAGGACGAAGCCGCGGATCTTGCCGTCATGGGCCGGCGATTTCGCCCAGACGACGAAGACGTCGGCGATCGGCGAATTGGAGATCCACATCTTCGAGCCGGTCAGGCGGTAGCCGCCGTCGATCTTGTCGGCGCGCGTCTTCATGCCGCCGGGATCGGAGCCGGCGTCCGGCTCGGTCAGGCCGAAGCAGCCGATATATTCGCCCGAAGCCAGCTTCGGCAGGTATTTCTTCCTCTGCTCCTGCGACCCATAGGCGTGGATCGGGTGCATGACCAGCGAGGACTGCACGCTCATCATCGAGCGATAGCCCGAATCGACGCGCTCCACCTCGCGGGCGACCAGCCCGTAGGACACATAGCCGGCGCCAACGCCGCCATATTCCTCGGGAATGGTGACGCCGAGCAGGCCGGCCGCGCCCATCTCGCGGAAGATCGACGGGTCCGTCTCCTCGTTCATGTAGGCGTGCTCGATGCGGGGGGCGAGCTTGTCGGCGGCAAAGGCGGCCGCCGCGTCGCGAATCATCCGCTCCTCATCGGAAAGCTGGTCCTCGAGCAGGAACGGGTCGTCCCAGACGAAGCTGGCGGTCGCGGATTTGGGTTTGGCTGCTTCCATGTTCATGTGTGCCTTCCTGATGCGGTTGCGCTCTCTCGACGCCTGACCGGAGCATACAGCATCCTATCGCAAACTACTTCAAGCTTAAAATTATTTTTTGGAAGAGGATGGTGACTAGAGAGGATGGATCGGGGGACCTTGCGTTCGCGTGGCATGGGCATCGGCTGTTTCGGCAGACCGCCAACGCGTTGCGGGAGAGTTGCGGGTCGATGGAAAGTTTCCTGCCGGTCAAATTGAAGGGCAATCGCGTCTCGCCGCGCAAATTTCATGCAATTTTATCCCCGCCCTGCCAGGCTGTGCCATCATC
>NZ_LFVY01000023.1 GCF_001050155.1 Nitratireductor soli | reverse complement strand
GCGCGGGCTCGCCGAAGGCGTGCGTGAAGCCCGCCTTGCTGTCGCCCGATAATCGGCCCATCTTTCCACGCATAGAATTGCCAGCAGAACAGAAAGCGTCCGCAATGAACTGGATCACCAGCTACGTCAGGCCGAAGATCAATTCGATGCTCGGCCGCCGCGATATGCCGGAAAACCTCTGGATCAAGGATCCGGAGAGTGGCGAAATGGTCTTCCACAAGGATCTGGAAGACAATCTCTGGGTCATCCCCTCATCCGGCCATCACATGAAGATCTCGGCGCGCGAGCGGCTGAAAGCATTCTTCGATGGTGGCGAATACCAGGGGCTGGAAAGCCCCAAAGTGGCCGTCGATCCGCTGAAATTCCGCGATGAGCGGCGCTACACCGACCGCCTGCGCGACGCCAAGGCGAAGACCAGCATGGAAGACGCGGTGCTGAGCGCCGTTGGCCGGGTCGAAGGCTTGCAACTGCTGGCCACCGTCCAGGATTTCGCCTTCATGGGTGGTTCGCTCGGCATGGCCGCCGGCGAGGCGATCATCCGCGGCTTCGAGGCCGCCGTCGAACGCAAGCTGCCGCTGGTGCTGTTCGCCGCCTCGGGCGGCGCACGCATGCAGGAAGGCATCCTGTCGCTGATGCAGCTGCCGCGCACCACCGTGGCGCTCGACCGGTTGAAGGAGGCGGGCCTGCCCTACATCGTCGTCCTGACCAACCCGACGACGGGCGGCGTCACTGCCTCCTACGCCATGCTGGGCGATGTGCACATCGCCGAACCGGGCGCTCTGATCGGCTTTGCCGGCCCGCGCGTCATCGAGCAGACGATCCGCGAAAAGCTGCCGGAAGGGTTTCAGCGCGCCGAATACCTGAAGGACCACGGCATGGTCGATATGGTCGTCTCCCGGCTGGAGATGAAGGACACCATCGCCCGCCTGCTGAGAATCCTGCTCAAGGAGAAGGCCGTCGAGAAGCCGGAAGCGGCGCCTGAAACCGAGGAGCCGCAGCTTGACGCCCTGCCGGCCCCGGTGGTGGATGAGACGCCGGCGGAACGGCCTGAAGCCTGAAGCACACCACGCCATTCTTCGGCACGAAATCCTCTCGCATCGGGTAGCATCCGCCATGACACTCCTGTCCGCCGAGGCGGAAATCGAGCGCCTTCTGTCGCTCCACCCGAAGGGTTTCGACCTGTCGCTCGACCGCATCACGCGGCTGCTCGGCCGGCTCGGCAATCCCCATCGCAAACTGCCGCCGGTGATCCACGTCGCCGGCACCAATGGCAAGGGCTCGGCCACCGCCTTCGCGCGCGCCGCGCTGGAAGCGTCGGGCCGCATCGTCCACGTCCACACCTCGCCGCATCTGGTCAATTGGCACGAGCGCTACCGGCTTGGCGCCGAGGGCGGCGGACGGCTGGTGCAGGATTCGGTGCTGGCCGAAGCGGTGGCACGTGTCGCCGAGGCCAATCACGGTGAGGAGATCACCGTCTTCGAGATCCTCACCGCCGTCATGTTCGTGCTGTTTTCCGAGCATCCGGCCGATGCGGCGATCGTCGAGGTCGGCCTTGGCGGCCGTTTCGACGCGACGAATGTGATCGATCATCCGGCAGCCACCGTGATCATGCCGATTTCGCTCGACCATGAAGCCTATCTCGGCGACCGGGTGGAACTGATCGCCGCCGAGAAGGCCGGCATCATCAAGCGCGGTTGCCCGGTGGTCGTCGGCCAGCAGGAATTCGACGCCGCGCGCGAAGTGCTGGTCGACACGGCCGAGCGGCTGGGCTGCCCAGTGACCGTCTATGGCGAGGATTTTCTCGCCTTCGAGGAAAATGGCCGCATGGCCTATCAGGACGACAAGGGCCTGTTCGACCTGCCATTGCCGAAGCTTGCCGGCCGGCACCAGATCGCCAACGCCGCCGCCGCGCTCGCCGCGGTCAAGGCCGCCGGCTTCCCGGTCAATCTGCGCACGGCGGAAGCGGCCATGGAGCGCGTCGTCTGGCCGGGCCGGCTGCAGCGCCTGGCGCGCGGCCCGCTGGCCGACCTGGCGCCGGAAGGGGCGGAAATCTGGATCGACGGCGGTCACAATCCCGGCGCCGGCGAGGCCATCGCCGAGGCGCTGGCCACCGAGGAGGACCGTTCGCCGCGCCCCTTGTTTATCATTGCCGGCATGATCAACACGAAGGACCAGACCGGCTATTTCCGCGCCTTCGAAGGCATGGCGCGGCATGTCTACACGGTCCCGGTGGAGATGAGCGATGCCGGCGTGCCGAATGACGAACTGGCAGCGCGCGCGCTGGCGGCCGGCCTGTCCGCCGAGCCGGTGCATTCGGTCGCCAACGCGCTCAAGCTTCTGCGTGACACGCTGGACAGCGGTCGCGACGGCAGTGAACCGCCGCCACGCATCCTGATCTGCGGGTCGCTCTATCTGATTGGCGCCGTGCTGGCCGAAAATGGAACGCCGCCGCGCTGAAAGCGGGCAAGCATTTTGCAGTCAGGTGGTTTCACCTGACGTCCGCATAAATGCGGAAAAACAAAGAGATAGACCGGTTCAGCGTTTCCATGAAACGCTGAACCGGTCTAGGCTACCAGATCATGCCGGCCAAGCCGCGCCGCACCAGGTCGAGCGCCAGCAGCGTCAGGCCGATCTTGAACCAGCGGCGGAAGATTGCCTCGGGCATTTTCTCCAGGAGCCTGCTGCCGTAGATCGTGCCCAGATAGCCGGAAGCCACCATCACCGCGACGAAGGGCAGCCAGCGCCAGAAGGCGAAGCCGGCAAGAGCGAAGGCGATCACCTTCAGGGCGTGCTGCACGGTCATGCCGGCGGCGTGGGTGGCGATCAGCGCCTTGCGGTCGTCGGGAATGATCTGCGCGAAGAAGGCCGACAGCAGCGGCCCCGTCGCGCCGACGAACATGGTGGCAAGCGCGATGACGGCGCTGCCGGCGGCAAGCCCCGCATGGCTGAGGCGGGCAACGCCCGGGATCTTCGCCCAGGTAACGGTGAGGACGAACAGGCCGAGCACCAGTTTCAGCAGCGCGTCGGGCAATTGCACGACGAAATAGGCGCCGACGGCGGCGCCGATCAGGCTGCCGATGATGAACGGCATGGTGATGGAGAACCGGATATGCGCCCGCTGGTGCCAGGCGCGGCCGGTGTTGGAGCCGAGCTGCACCGCGCCATGCACGGGAATGAGTGCGGCGACCGGAACGAACAGGCCGAGCAGCGCCAGCATGGCGAGCCCGCCGCCGACGCCGAACACGGCGGTCAGCGCCGAGGTGAAGAAGCTGGCGATGATGAGCAACAGCGCCGGCAGCATGCCGAGCGCTTCAGGCAGAAGACTGTCCCAGCCGCTCAATGGCGGCCTACAAAAGCTGCTTGCGGGTGAACTGGCCGGCCGGGCGATAGCGCCACAGATAGGCGGGCAGCATCGCCGCCAGCGAATGCTGGGCGATGCCGAGGCCGGGCAGTGTGCGCTTGTCCTTGATCGCCGCTTCGGAAACGACGTTGTCGTTGCCAAGCTGCTTCACCTGGTCGAGCGTCAAAAGCCGGCCGGGCAGCATGCCCAGAATGCGGCCCTGCAGCCGGGCCACCGACCAGGGAATGGTAACGAACCAGCGCTTGCGGTAGGTCACCTCCAGCATTTCCTCCATGCATTGGCGGAAGGTCAGCACCTCGGGTCCGCCAAGCTCATACACCTTGCCGCCCTTCAGCGTGCCGTCGACCGAGCGCGCATAGGCCTCGGCCACGTCGCCCACATAGACCGGCTGGAATTTCGTCTCACCGCCGCCGATCAGCGGCAGGAAGGGCGAGAAGCGGGCCATGTTGGCGAAGCGGTTGAAGAACTTGTCCTCCGGCCCGAAAATGATGGAGGGGCGAATGATCACCGCGTCCTTGACCGTTTCCAGCGCCGCCTTTTCGCCGAGCGCCTTGGTGCGGGCGTAGTCGGAGGGGGAATCCAGGTTGGCGCCGATGGCCGATCCCTGCGTCAGCTTGGCGCCGGCGGCGCGCGCCGCCTCGGCCACGGCGCGGGCGCCGAAATCCTGCACCGCGTCGAAGGTCTGCCGGCCGGATTCGTGCAGGATGCCGACCAGATTGATGACATGGTCGGCGCCCGCCACCGCCCGGTCGACCGAGGCGCGGTTGCGCAGATTGGCCTGCACCGCGTGCACCTGGCCGACATTGCCCAGCGGCTGCAGATGCATCGCCAGGTTCGGGTTGCGGCATGCCACCCGGACGCGGTGTCCGCGCTTGGTCAGGGCCTGCACCAGATGGCGGCCGACGAAGCCGGAGCCGCCGAAAATGGTGACGAGCTTTGGTTTCTGGCTGATGGTGGCCATATGCCTCGGTCTCCGGTTGCCTAAGCATTCGAGCTGCCAGGTGGTGCCACCTGACGTCCGCACAAATGCGGCTTAGCGAACGATATGAAGCGGCGCAGCGTTCTCAGGAAACGATGAACCAGTTCAGGGCTACATAATCGGTTTCCGGCCAAAGGCAAAGGCCTGCTCCGGAGAGATTTCATCCCCAGGCGCGAATCACCGCAAAACTTGGAAAAAGCACTTGAAACGCCTATATCTTGAGCAGTGCGCGCCGAATGATTCGCGGTGCTGAATTCCGCTGCTTCGAGACCTGCTCTCAAGCGCTTCCTGAACGAAAGAAATTGATGAGCGACACGCCAGAAACACTCCCCGGCGAACCGGCCGAATACGGCGCGGAATCCATCAAGGTTTTGAAGGGACTGGACGCGGTCCGCAAGCGGCCCGGCATGTATATCGGCGACACGGATGACGGGTCCGGCCTGCACCACATGGTCTACGAGGTGGTCGACAACGCCATCGACGAGGCGCTGGCCGGCCATGCGACGCTGGTGACGGTGACGCTCAATCCGGACGGCTCCTGCACGGTGACCGACAATGGCCGCGGCATCCCGACGGATGTGCATTCGGGCGAGGGCGTCTCGGCGGCCGAGGTCATCATGACGCAGCTGCACGCCGGCGGTAAGTTCGACCAGAATTCCTACAAGGTTTCGGGCGGCCTGCACGGCGTCGGCGTGTCCGTGGTGAACGCGCTGTCGATCTGGCTCAAGCTGAAGATCCGCCGCAAGGGCCAGATCTTCGAGATGAGCTTCACCCATGGCGTGGCCGACGCGCCGCTCGTCGCCACGGGCGACGCCGGCGATGAGACCGGCACCGAGGTCAGCTTCCTGCCTTCGCCGGACACCTTCACCATGGTCGAGTTCGATTATGGCACGCTGGAGCATCGCCTGCGCGAGCTGGCCTTCCTGAACTCCGGTGTCCGCATCGTCCTGACCGACAAGCGCCACGCCGATGTGAAGACCCAGGAGCTGCTCTACGACGGCGGCCTCGAGGAGTTCGTCAAATATCTCGACCGGGCCAAGAAGCCGCTGATCGACGCACCGATTTCCATCCGCAGCGAGCGCGACGGCATCACGGTGGAAGTCGCCATGTGGTGGAACGATTCCTACCACGAGAACGTGCTGGCTTTCACCAACAACATCCCGCAGCGCGATGGCGGCACGCATATGGCAGGCTTCCGTGGCGCGCTGACGCGCCAGGTGACCAGCTATGGTGAAAAATCCGGCCTGACCAAGAAGGAAAAGGTCTCGCTCACCGGCGACGATTGCCGCGAGGGCCTGACGGCGGTCCTGTCGGTCAAGGTGCCGGACCCGAAATTCTCCTCCCAGACCAAGGACAAGCTGGTCTCGTCCGAGGTCCGGCCCGTGGTCGAAAGCCTGGTCAACGAGGCGCTGGGAAACTGGCTCGAAGAGCATCCGGGCGAAGCCAGGACGCTGGTCGGCAAGGTTGTCGAGGCGGCCGCCGCCCGCGAAGCGGCGCGCAAGGCGCGCGAATTGACCCGGCGCAAGGGCGTGCTCGACATCAGCTCCCTGCCCGGCAAGCTGGCCGATTGCCAGGAGCGCGATCCGGCGAAATCCGAACTGTTCATCGTCGAGGGTGACTCGGCCGGCGGTTCGGCCAAATCCGGCCGCTCGCGCAAGAACCAGGCGATCCTGCCGCTGCGCGGCAAGATCCTCAACGTCGAGCGCGCCCGCTTCGACCGCATGCTGTCGTCGGACATGATCGGCACGCTGATCACCGCGCTCGGCACCGGCATCGGCAAGGACGAGTTCAACCTCGACAAGCTGCGCTACCACAAGATCATCATCATGACCGACGCCGACGTCGACGGCGCCCACATCCGCACCCTGCTCCTGACCTTCTTCTTCCGCCAGATGCCGGAGCTGATCGAGCGCGGTCATCTCTATATCGCCCAGCCGCCGCTCTACAAGGTGACGCGCGGCAAGTCGGTGCAGTACATCAAGGACGAGTCGGCCTTCGAGGAGTTCCTCGTCGATACCGGGCTTGAGGAAGCGACGCTGGAGCTGTCCACCGGCGAGGTGCGCGGTGGCCAGGATCTGAAGGCGGCCATCGAGGATGCGCGCGCCGTGCGCGGCCTGATCAACGGGCTGCACACGCGCTACCAGCGCGCCGTGGTCGAGCAGGCGGCGATCGCCGGCGCGCTCAACGCGGCCGTCCTGGCCGACCCGGCCCGCGCCGACGAAGCGGCCGCCTATGTGGCGCGCCGTCTCGACATCATCGCCGAAGAGACCGAGCGCGGCTGGGAGGGCCGGGTCAACCCGTCCAACGAGGGTGCCGGCGGCTTCCTGTTCGAACGCACGGTGCGTGGCGTGCGCGAGGCCATCGTCCTCGATTCGGGCCTGATCGGCTCGGCCGATGCGCGCGCCATCGACCGTTACACGGCGCGCCTGCAGGAGGTCTACGGCAAGCCGCCCGTATTGCGCCGCAAGGACAAATCGGAGGTCATTCCCGGCCCGATGGCGTTGCTCGACGCGGTCTTCGCCACGGGCCGCAAGGGCCTCACCATGCAGCGCTACAAAGGCCTCGGCGAAATGAATGCCGAGCAGCTCTGGGAAACGACGCTCGACCCGGAAGCCCGCTCGCTGCTGCAGGTCCGTGTGCCGGATGCGACCGACGCCGATTCCCTTTTCTCGCGCCTGATGGGCGACGAGGTGGAGCCGCGCCGCGAGTTCATTCAGGAAAACGCCCTCTCGGTCGCCAATCTGGATATTTGAGCGCCGTGCGTCCGCTTGGACGCCCTGGCACGACACAATAGTTGCACCCTGTTGCATTGACCCAGTGCGTGGTTCGACAAGCTCACCATGAGGGCGGTTGGATTTTGCAGGGAACCTGATGCCGAAACGTCGCGGATTGATTTTGCAGCCCTGTACCTCCCTCATGGTGAGCTTGTCGAACCAAGCGCAGCACTGTTGCCACAAGATCAAAGACGACCGAATCCACACGCGACGCGTACCCAGATTGAGAAGTCAGCCCACCAGTGCCTTTGTCGCCGCCAGCCGTCGGATTGTCGATTTCAATTTCTGATCGGCCACTGGACCATCCCAACGACTTCCTCAAGCCCCGGGGCAGCGGTTTTTCCTTGACCAACCGGCAAACTGAATTTAGCTGGTTAGTCAAGGAGACGCCCGATGAATGACAGCGCTGCCGCCGATTTGAATCGCGACTGGCCGGTGCCGTTCTTTTTCGGTGGCCGGCTCTGCCTCGATTTCATCAACACGGTCAACAGCCGCTCGCGCCCGGCGACGCGGGACTATCTGCCCGACAGCATCGCGCTGCTCGGCTGGTGCCGGCAGAAAAACCTGTTCGACGCGTCTGTCATCGACCGCCTCGAGACCGAGGTGCCGGGTGCGCATGCGCCCGAAGTGCATGCCCGCGCCATCGCCCTGCGCGAAGCGCTGTACCGGATTTTCCGCGCCCTGATCGACGGGGCAAGTGTGCCTGCCGGCGATCTCGCCCATCTCGATGAGGCGCTGCGCGCCGCGCGGCATCATCAGGTGCTGGCGCAGGCGGGCTCCGGCTTTGCCTGGCAATGGGATGCGGAGCGGCTCGATCTTCTGGCGCCGCTCCACGCCGTGGCCCTGTCGGCGGGGGCGCTGCTGACCGGCGACGATCTTGGCCGCGTCAAGGAATGCCCGGGCCCGGATGGCTGCGGCTGGCTGTTTTTCGATGAAACGCGCAACAATTCGCGCCGCTGGTGCAGCATGGACCATTGCGGCGGCGCCGCGAAGGCCCGCCGCTACGCTGCCCGGCAAAGCGCCGCAGGCGCTTGAAACGGCGCCGGGAGCGAACTTCGGGCCGCCGCGCGAGGGATGGAGGAACCGACATGAAGATGCTGTCGCTGAGAAACGTGGTGATTGGTGCCGTCGCGCTCTGCGCCATCCTGTTCGCCTTCGGCTGGTACTGGCGCGAGGACCCCGCCAACGACCCCTATCTGAAGATCCTCGGCGGCGGCTTCATGTTCAACTACCGCCAGGGCGAGGTCTTCTACGGCTTCACCGCGCAGGTGGTGCGGCCGCTCGCCAGCGGCTCGATCATCGAGGCTTCGTTCGAGAACCCGGCCGGCGGCGCGCCGCTCGTCGTTTCCGAGCGCGTCAGCACGATGACGGACCGCTACGCCCTGCGCACGCCGCCCATCCGCGGTGTCGAGGCGAAGAAGCCCTATCACGTGGCGATCAAGGTCTATGACCGCGAGAAGAAGACGCTGCTGTGGAACGCCGAGCACAGCTATGCCAGCCAGATCAGCGACATTGTCGTTCCGGACAAGCCGCTGACCATCGGGCCCGGTTATCACCTCAATCCCGACAATCCGAAAAACCAGCCGGGTTGAGGCGGGCGCGCGAGAATCTTCAGGAGCTGCTTTTTTTCATGAACCTATCTCCAGACCGGGGCGACTGAGGGGTGCCAGGCCATTGAGCCCGGCTTCACGAACCCCAACTGGAGAATAGAAATGACACGTTCCAACAAGACCCGCTTCGCCATTGCCGCCGCTTCGCTGGCCCTGCTTTCGCTGTCCGGCCTGTCGACCGCCAGCGTTGCCGCCCAGCTCGCCGTCGCTCCGCAGGCAGCGGGTGCGACGATGAACTGTTCGATCCCCAACAACGTCGTCTGTACGATCAACAGCGCCAAGGGCCTGAAGCTGGTGAAGATCACCGCCAACACGCCGCAGGGCACCGTCAACATCGTCGACAAGAGCTACAATGGCTGTCCGAAGCAGGTGAAGGTTTCGTGGGACTCGGCCTACAGCATGTCCGGCAAGCAGATCGTCGAGTGCGGCGGTTTCAAGCTGAAGGCGCGCTAGTTGGTCTGACCGAAACGGATGGTACCCATCCGTTTCGACAAGTCAGCCCACAAGCTACTAATCTAGTGGTGTGAGGAAAAGTGCGAAGCGGTTTTCCGCCCGCATCCCGCTCCAACTCATCGTGATGTAAGGCGCGCGGGGAGGGTTGCCGGCATGGCGAGACATCGCCGCAGCACGCCTCCCACTTTTCGGGATTTCTGGACGGCGCCGTTCGACACGGGTGGACGGGGCAGCTCGCATCAAGCGGCGTCCAGGGCGGGACCGCCAATCCATGGCCGCGTCCCGCCCGATCCCGCAGCATTGTAAGGGACCGCTGGGGACGAGGCCGAAGGCCTCGCCTCAGTCGCTCATCTTCAGCGCTTCGATGAAGGCTTCCTGCGGAATCTCCACCTTGCCGAACTGACGCATGCGCTTCTTGCCCTCTTTCTGCTTCTCGAGCAGCTTGCGCTTGCGGGTCACGTCGCCGCCATAGCATTTCGCCGTCACGTCCTTGCGCATCGCCGAAATCGTCTCGCGGGCGATCACCTTGCCGCCAATGGCGGCCTGGATCGGGATCTTGAACATGTGCCGCGGGATGAGGTCCTTCAGCTTCTCGCACATGACACGGCCGCGTTTTTCGGCCGCCTGGCGGTGCACCAGCATCGACAGCGCGTCGACCGGCTCCTCGTTGACCAGGATCGACATCTTCACCAGGTCGCCTTCGCGGTAGCCGGTGAGCGTGTAGTCGAAGCTGGCATAGCCCTTGGAGATGGATTTCAGCCGGTCGTAGAAGTCGAACACCACCTCGTTCAGCGGCAGCTCATAGGTCACCAGCGCGCGCCTGCCGACGTAGGACAGGTCTGTCTGGATGCCGCGCCGTTCCTGGCACAGCTTGAGGATCGCGCCGAGATACTCGTCCGGCGTCATGATCGTCGCCTTGATCCAAGGCTCCTCGATCGACGAGATGCGCACCACGTCCGGCATGTCGGCCGGGTTGTGCAGTTCCACCACATCGCCCGAGGTCAGGTTCATGCGATAGACCACGGAGGGCGCCGTGGCGATCAGGTCGAGATTGAACTCGCGCTCCAGCCGTTCCTGGATGATCTCCAGATGCAGCAGGCCGAGGAAGCCGCAGCGGAAGCCGAAACCCAGCGCGGCCGAGGTCTCCATCTCGAAGGAGAAACTGGCGTCGTTCAGACGCAATTTGCCCATCGCCGCGCGCAAATCCTCGAAATCGGCGGCGTCGACGGGGAAGAGACCGCAGAACACCACCGGCTGGGCCGGCTTGAAGCCCGGCAGGGCGGCGGCGGTCGGTTTCTTGTCGTCCGTGATCGTATCGCCGACGCGTGTGTCGGCCACTTCCTTGATCGACGCGGTGATGAAGCCGATCTCGCCGGGCCCGAGTTCGCCGATCATCACCATCTTCGGCGTCATCACGCCGACGCGGTCGACCGGGTACCTGGCGTTCGTGCCCATCATGCGCACGATCTGGCCCTTCTTCAGCCGTCCGTCGATGACCCGCACGAGAACGATGACGCCGAGATAGGCGTCGTACCAGCTGTCGACCAGGAGTGCCTTCAGCGGCGCGTCGGCGTCGCCTTCCTTGGGCGCCGGCAGCCGCGTGACGATCGCCTCCAGCACCTCGGCGATGCCCTCGCCCGTCTTGGCGGAAATCGGCAGGGCGTCGGACGCGTCGAGGCCGATCACCTCTTCGATCTGCTCCTTCACGCGCTCCGTGTCGGCGGCCGGCAGATCGACCTTGTTGAGCACGGTGACGATCTCGTGATTGTTGTCGATCGCCTGGTAGACATTGGCCAGCGTCTGCGCCTCGACGCCCTGCGAGGCGTCGACCACCAGCAGCGAACCCTCGCACGCCGACAGCGAGCGCGACACCTCATAGGCGAAGTCGACATGGCCGGGCGTGTCCATCAGGTTCAAGACATAGTGCTCGCCATCCTTGGCGTCGTACTCCAGGCGCACCGTCTGCGCCTTGATGGTGATGCCGCGCTCGCGCTCGATGTCCATGGAATCGAGCACTTGCTCCTTCATCTCGCGGTCTTCCAGCGAGCCGGTCATCTGGATCAGCCGGTCGGCCAGCGTCGACTTGCCATGGTCGATATGCGCGACGATGGAAAAATTGCGGATTCGTGAAAGGGGCGTCTTTGTCATGCCGCAGGCTCTAGCAGGCGGTCATTCCTTCGACAAGCGGCATTGCTTGGCCGGCATTGCTTGAACGGTGTGGCCAGGGTGGCCGCAAAGTGTCAGCAGCCGACAGGAGAGCGTCGCGGAATCGATCCTGCGCCTTGAATGATAAGCATGCTCATAATACATGCCGCGCATGAAAGCACAAAACATCGAGAAGCTCGGCTTCCTCATTCACGACGTGGCGCGGCTGATGCGCAAGCGGCTGCAGGAGCGCGGCAGCGAGTATGGACTGTCCGCCGCTCAATGGCGGCTTCTGTTCCAGCTGCTGAAGGACGAGGGCGTTCCGCAGGCCCGCCTGGCCGGGTTGCTGGAGATCGAGCCGATCAGCGTCTCGCGCCTGATCGACCGGATGGCCGAGGCTGGCTGGGTCGAGCGGCGCATCGCGCGTACGGATCGGCGGGTACGGATGGTCTTCGCCACGCCCAGGGCGCGCGCCGCCTACGGCGCGATCAAGGAAATCGGCGGTGCCGTTTATGAAGATGCGCTGGCTGGCATGAGCGATGACGAGCGGCTGGCGCTGGTCGGAGCGCTGCAGAAAATGGCCGACAATCTGGGCGGGGCTGCGGCCACGCCCTGCTGATGAGAGAAGGTGCAACGCGATGAGCGCGGGAGCTGAAGCCTGAGGCAGGGTGGAACCCGCCCAGATCGACACCTGCCCGACGGCGAATGCGCCGGCCGTGGCAACGCCGAAGCCGATGAAGAAGCGCACGGGGGCCGGCATTTCGGCCTGATGCTGGTCCTGCCCTTGCCGTGATTGTCGGTGGAGGCCATGCCTGGATCACCGGCGGCCATGCCGCTGGTGTTTCTGCTCCGGATGCCCAGGCCGCGCCCAGCGCCGGCCGCCGCCGCGATGGAATGAGCGTCGCCGGCCCTCTTAATCGTAAGTCAGATCGACCGCCTTGCCGCCGAAGACGCGGTAGGCATAGATCGTGTAGCCGAGGATGATCGGCAGCACGAAGGCGGTGCCGACGAGGATGAAGGCCAGGCTGTCGGTCGCCGCCGCCGCTTCCCAGATGGTCATGCGGTCGGGCACCACATAGGGATAGAAGGAATAGGCGAGCCCACCGAAGCCGGCGGCGAAGATCAGCGCCAGGGCGATGAACGGTTTCAGAGAATGCGCGTCGCCCGCCGCCGGCAGCCTGGCGCTGATGCGCCAGAGCCAGAGAAACAGCAGCGCCGAGATGATCGGCAGCGGTGCGAGCAGGGCCATTTCCGGCCAGACGAACCATTTGTCGAAGATGCGCGGGCTGGCCAGCGGCGTGGCGAGCGACACGGCGCCCATGCCGGCCACCGTCAGCATCAGCGCCCTGCGCAGCCAGCGCACCGCCTTTTCCTGCAGAGCGCCTTCCGTCTTGTAGATCAGCCAGGCGGCACCCATCGCCGCATAGGCGGCGGTCAGGCAGATGGCCGTCAACAGGGCGAAGCCCATCGCCAGCAGGCCCTCCTGCAAGCCGAGCACATAGATGCCAAGCATATATCCCTGCGCCAGCGCCGCCAGCGCAGAGCCGATGAAGAACAGCAGGTTCCAGCGCCCCTTGCGGTGAACCGGCACCTTGGCGCGAAAGTCGAAGGCGACGCCACGCAGGATCAGGCCGAGGAGCAGCACGAACACCGGCAGGTAGAGCGCCGTCAGGATCACGCCATGCGCCACCGGGAAGGCGACGAGCAACAGCCCGACCGCCAGCACCAGCCATGTTTCGTTGGCGTCCCAGAACGGGCCGATGGCGGCGATCATCGTATCCTTCTCGGCGTCGTCGGCGGCGGTGAACAGGATGCCGATGCCGAGGTCGAAGCCGTCGAGAATGACGTAGAACAGGATCGACACGCCCATCAGCCCGGCGAAGATCAGGGGAAGCAGGGTCGGCCAGTCGAGCATCATGTCGAGGGTCATGATCAAACTCCTTCAGCCGTGGTTGCGTGGGTCGCGATCATCGATGTCACTCCCCTGCCTGCATCGGTTGCGACATGGCACGGTCGCCGCTTGCCGGGTTGGGTGAGCGGTCGCCCTCCTTGGCCGCTTTCAGCGCCATGTGGATCAGGACGCCCAGATAGACGACCAGCAGCACCGCATACAACGCCAGATAGCCGGCCAGCGTCAGCGCCACATGGCCGCCGGTCACCGGGCCGACGGCATCCGCCGTCTTCAACACGCCGGTCACCAGCCAGGGCTGGCGGCCGATCTCGGTCGTGTACCAGCCGGCCAGGACAGCCACCCAGCCCGACAGCGCCATCGGCACCAGCACCAGCGCCAGCGGTTTCGGCAGCGTGCCGCGGCGGAACAGGTAGAAGGCGCCGATCCACGAGAACAGCAGCATCGCCATGCCCACGCCGACCATGATGCGGAAGCCCCAGAACACCGGCATCACCGGCGGGTGCATGCCTTCGAACTGGTCGAGCCCCGGCACCACGCCGGACGCGCTGTGCCTGAGAATCAGCGAAGCGCCGTTGGGAATGGCAAGCTCGTAGCGGTTCTTCTTCGCCTTCTCGTCGGGCAGGGCGAACAGCACCAGCGGCACGTTCGAACGCGTCTCCCAATTGGCCTCCATCGCCGCCACCTTGGCGGGCTGATGCTCGAGGGTGTTCAGCCCGTGCTGGTCGCCGGCGAAGATCTGCAGCGGGATGAGCACGGCGCCGACGGCGATGCCGGTCCTCAGCGCTTTCCACATGCTCTCCGCGCGGTCGCCGGCCAGGTAGCGCAGCGCGGAGAAGCCGGCGACGAGGAAGGCCGCGGTCAGCCCCGAGGCAAGCAGCATGTGCAGCAGCCGGTAGGGGAAGGACGGGTTGAAGATCACCGCCCACCAGTCGGTGGCGAAGGCGACGCCATCGCGCATTTCGAAGCCTGTCGGCGTCTGCATCCATGAATTCAGGGCGAGGATCCAGAAGGCTGACATGGTGGTGCCGAAGGCGACCAGGAAGGTGGCCAGCGTGTGCATGCGGTTCGATACCTTGCGGAAGCCGAACAGCATGATGCCGAGGAACACGGCTTCGAGGAAGAAGGCGGTCAACACTTCATAGCCGAGCAGGGGACCGGCGATGTTGCCGACCGTTTCCATGAAGCCCGGCCAGTTTGTGCCGAACTGGAAGGTCATCGTCACGCCGGAGACGACGCCAAGCGCGAAAGACAGCGCGAACACCTTCACCCAGGTGAAGTATGCCCGCATCCAGGCTTCGTCGCCGGTGCGGTTGTAGCGCCATTTGAAGAACAGCAGGAACCAGCCGAGCGAAATGGTGATGGCGGGAAACAGGATGTGAAAAGAGATGTTCGCGCCGAACTGGATGCGCGACAGCAAAAGCGGGTCCATCGAGGTCTCCCGGCGGTGAGGTACGCGGGAAGGGTAGACCCGCCCGCCCGCTTCGTCAAAGCGGCGCTCGGTCGCTGTGGCAAGCCGCCACGCTGCGGCAAAGCGCCCGGCGGCTCAGCCGCGCGTCCGGAAGAACACCCGCTGCGCAAACGGCGCGCTCACCCCGTGCAGGATCACCGACAGGAGAATGGTGAAGACGGCGATGTTCGTCACGGCCTCGGCAACGACGAAGCCGGATTGATCGACCACCAGGATCAGGTACAGCACCGAGGCCAGCCCGCGCGGGCCGAACCAGCCGACGAACAGGCGTGCCTTGCCGGTCGAGCGCGTTCCAAGCATGGCGATGAACACCGGCAGCATGCGCACGAGAGTCAGGCTGAGAACGGCATACAGCAGCGCCGGCGCCGGCGCCGTCCCGAAGGCGCGTGGCAGCATCACGGCGCCGAAGATCAGAAACGTCAGATTGGTCAGGATCGAGCCTTCCGTCATGGCGAAATTGCTCGCCTTCTCGACGGTTTCCGCCGGCAGGCGCCAGCCGAAGGCCAGTCCGGCCATGAAGGCGGCGAGAAAGCCGTTGCCGCCCAACTGCTCGGCGGCGAGATAGGCGAGCCCCGCCAGCCCGACCATGATCGGCGTGCGGCCGGCCGGGTTCGACAGCGCGCGGTCGAAGGCGAAGCCGGCGCAAACCGCGCCGAGATACCCCGCCGCCAGGCCGACGATCGGTCCGAACACCACCTGCTTCAGGAAGAAGGCCGTGTGGCCGGCCATGCCTTCGCCGCCGCCGGTGTCGGCGGCCAGCGCCAGGGTGATCAGCAGCACCGGCAGGCACAGCCCGTCGTTCAGCCCGCTCTCCACATCGAGCGCCTCGCGCTCGATCTCCGGCAGCCCGTCATTGCCGAAGACCGGCTGCGCAAGGGCGGCGTCGGTCGGCGTCAAAACGATGGCCAGCACCAGCGCGCCGAACAGGCCAAGGGCGGGAAACAGCGCCAGCCCGGCCCATGTGCCGGCGAGGATCGTCAAGGGGATGCCGATGAACAGCAACCGTGCCGAGAGAGCCGCCGTTGCCCGCTCGGCGATAACGCTGGAAATGCGGATGTTGGCCGCGTCGCGAAACAGGATGATGGCCAGCGTCGCTGTGGCCAGGAACTCGACGACGGAATTGTTGAGCGGCGAGATCAGCGCCGCGTCGATGCTGAAGAAAGCATAGCCGATCGCCGTGAACAGCATCGGGCCGGACAGGATCGAGGCTTCCAGCCGTCGCGCCACCAGCGAATAGAGGGTGAAGGCGGCGAACAGGAGAACGAGCGCCGTGTGAATGTTCATCAGCCGTCCTCGCTGGGCGTGGCTGTGGTTTCGCCGTTATGGTCGCGCGCCCAGAGCAGCTTCTTGTAGTCGAAGCCGAAGGCGAGCGTCGGCTTGACGATCTCGAAAAAGGGCGACAGGTCGAAATCGCGCGGCGTGAACAGCGTGTGGCTGCGGATATGCAGGATCTCGCTGCGCGAGAAGGTCGATTGCGCCGAGGCGCGGCCCGGCGCGCGGGTCACCTCCGGCAGGATCGGATAGCGCACGTTCTGGAAGGCCTGGGCGATCAGCGAGGAGCAGATGGCCCGCGTCGGATCGCCGGAGCCGAGCGCGATCATCCGCCGCCGCCAGCGCACCGGCACGGGCGGCGTCGGCATGAAGTAGCGCAACAGGTCGAAGATATTGCGCATGTCGTAGCGCAGGCCGATATTGCCGATCATGAAATTGACGATGGCGTCGCGGTCGTCCGGCGTCAGCCCGCTCGCCCGGCAGATGCGGGTGTTGTAGGTGCGGTATTTCGACAAGGGCACGGCGATGCAGCCATCGCCCAGATTGACCTCGATCAGGCGCGGCCGGTCGGACCCGTCCTCCGGCTGCGGCAGCGCGTCGCCCACATACAGCGCCGAATGGCTCCAGGTCGATTGCGTCAGGTATTTGATCGCCGCCGAGATGCGCTGGTTGCCCTCGACGAGCAGGATGTCGCCGGGCCGCAGGGTCCGGTGCAGGGTCTCCGGGTCGGATGGCGTGTAAGGCTGGTAGCCCGAAGATTCGCTTTGCAACCGCCGCGCCAGAAAGCGACCGAACCGGTCGAGCAGGCTGCTGGTTTGTTCGCTCATCGGCCTCACATTCCGATTCGATGACTCGTCGCTGGCGGAACTTAGTGCATTTTGCCGCCGGTCGGAAACGCCCGATCTGTGCACGAATGCTGGAATCGACGGTGCGTCGCCGCTCATCGGTTCGCGGCTTGACTTTAATCAATCGTTTGATTAATTGGAAGCCATGAATCGAGAAAGCCAATCGCCCCGGGATCGTCGACCGCGCCTGACCTCGGCTGAACACACGCGCCAATCCCTTGTCCTTGCCGCGCTGAAACTGTTCGGCGAGAAGGGGTTCGAGGGCACGACGACGCGTGAGATCGCCACCGAGGCGAAGGCCAATATCGGCTCCATCTCCTATCATTTCGGCGGCAAGGAAGGCCTGCGCACGGCCTGCGCCGATCACATCGTCGCGCTGATCGGCGGGGTCGCCAGCAAGGCGCTCGATCTCGGCGGCGGGGAGCCCGCCGGTCAAACGCCGGCCGAGGCGCGCGCCCTGCTCGGCCGGGGGCTTGAAACGCTGACCGGCTTCATCATCGCCAGCCCGGAGGCTCAGCTCATCGTCAAGTTCGTCCTGCGTGAACTGTCCCACCCCACCGTGGCGCTCGACCGCATCTATGACGGCATCTTCGCGCCGGTCCACAAGCGGCTGTGCCAGGTGTGGCAGGCGGCCACCGGCGAGCCGGCCGAAAGCGCCACGACCAAGCTGACCGTCTTCACCCTGATCGGCCAGGTCGTCTATTTCCGCATCGCCGGCGAGGCTGTCCGGCGGCGCATGGATTGGAGCGAGATCGGCCGCCCGCAGGCGTCAGCCATCGCCGCTGCCATCAGCGGCAATCTCGCCGCCATCCTCGCCGCGCATGAAAGCGGCGATGGGCGCGGAAAGGAACCCTCATGAGCATGCTCTGCGCCATCCCGTTTGTCGCCGGCTTCTTTGCCGCCTGCGCTCCGGAGGCGCCTCTGGCGGTCGGTTATGTGGAGGGTGACTACGTGCTCTTGGCACCGGTCGAGATCGGTCAGGTCAGCGCCGTTTCCGTGCGTCGCGGTGCGCGGGTCGAGGCCGGCGCGACCATCGCCCTGATGGATTCGACCGGCGCCGAGATCGCCATTACCCAGGCGGAAGCGGCCCTGGCCGAGGCTGAAGCGCAGCTCGCCGACCTGAAGGAGGCCAAACGGCCCGAGGAGATCGCCGTGCTCGAGGCGACGCTCGCCTCCGCCAATGCAGAAGCGGAGGAGGCAGGGCGCGTGCTCGCCCGCACGCGTGACCTATCCAGGCGCGGCATCGCCACGCAGGCCGAGCTCGACAAGGCCGAAACCGCAAAGGAATTGGCCGACACGCGCATCGGCCAGGCCAAGGCCAATCTCGCCGTCGCCCGCCTGCCGGCGCGGGCGGAGGCGATCAACGCCGCCGCCAAGCGGCGCGACCAGATGCAGGCGGCGCTGGAACAGGCGCGCTGGCGCCTGTCGGAGCGCACCATCAAGGCGCCGGCCGCCGGCCGTGTCGACGACATCATCCGCAACGCCGGCGATGTGGCCGGCCCGTCGGCGCCGGTCGTCTCGCTGCTGCCCGATGGCGGCGTGAAGCTGAAGGTCTACATACCGCAGGAACGGTTTTCCGCCATCGCCCCCGACGCGCAGCTCCTGGTCAATTGCGACGGCTGCCCGCCCGGCCTGACGGCGCGCGTTTCCTACGTCTCGCAGGAGCCGGAGTTCACCCCGCCGGTGATCTACTCGCTCGAAACGCGCCAGAAGCTCGTCTACCTGATCGAAGCACGGCCCGAGGGCGAGGCCGCCGGCCTGCAGCCGGGCCAGATCGTCGATGTGAGGCTGGCACCGGGTGCGATGGCGAGCAGTGAGCAGTAGCGGGAGCACGCCCCGCCTCCCGTATCCCCGAAGGCGCAGACCCCAAACGGCGCTTTCCTGCCCACTGCTCACCATCGCACCTGGGTCCACCCGCACCCTTGGAGGAGCCGCTCAATGGGAGCTGAAATGAACGCCATCGACGTGCACGGCCTCGTCAAGCGCTTCGGCGAAAAGACGGTCGTCAACCAGGTCTCCATGTCGGTGAAGACCGGCGAGATCGTCGGCTTCCTCGGGCCCAACGGGTCCGGCAAGACCACCACGATCCGCATCATGTGCGGCCTGCTGACGCCCGACGAGGGCGACGGCACGGTGCTCGGCTTCGACCTGCGCACCGAGGCGCTGAAGATCAAGCGCGAAGTCGGCTACATGACCCAGCGCTTCTCCTTCTACGAGGACCTGACCATCGCCGAGAATCTGGCCTTCGTCGCCAGGCTCTACCAGTTGAGGCCGGTGGATGCCTATGTCACGCGCACCTTGGACGATCTCGGCCTGTCGTCGCGGCGCAACCAGCTGGCCGGCACGCTGTCGGGCGGCTGGAAACAGCGCCTGGCGCTGGCCGCCTGCATCATGCACAAGCCGAAGCTTCTTCTGCTCGACGAACCGACCGCCGGCGTCGACCCGAAGGCGCGGCGCGACTTCTGGGACGAGATCCACCGCCTGGCGGCCGACGGCCTGACCGTGCTCGTCTCGACCCATTACATGGACGAGGCCGAGCGCTGCCACCGCATCTCCTACATCTCCTACGGCACCATGCTCGCCACCGGCTCGGTGGCGGACGTGGTGCGCGATGCCGGTTTGGTGACCTATGTGATCGAGGGGCCGGGCCTCGAGCGGCTGGCGGGGGAATTGCGCGGGCGTCCGGGCGTCGAGCAGGTGGCTCCCTTCGGCGCGACGCTGCATGTGGTCGGCTCGGACCCGGCAGCCCTCAAGGCGGCGCTCGCCGATGTCGAAAAGCGCGACGGCATGACCATCGCCCGCGGCGAGACCAGCCTGGAGGACGTGTTCATCCAGTTCATGGCCAATGCGACGGACAACATGCAATGAACGGCGTCTTCTCATTCGTCCGGCTCGGCGCCATCCTGATCAAGGAGTTCATCCAGATGCGGCGCGACCGCATCACCTTCGGCATGATGCTCGGCGTGCCGTTGATGCAGCTCGTGCTGTTCGGCTACGCCATCAACAGCGATCCCAAGGCCCTGCCGACGGCGCTGGTGGCGCTCAGCCAGGACCACTACAGCCGCGCCATGGTCTCGGCGCTGGAGACCACCGGCTATTACCGTATCGATTACGTGGTCGGCAGCGCCGCCGAGGCCGAAGGGTTGATGGCCAGCGGGGCGGTGGTGTTCGTCGTCACCATCCCGTCGGATTTCGCCCGGCGCGTCGATCGCGGGCAATACCCGCGCATCCTCATCGAGGCCGACGCCACCGATCCGTCGGTCGCCTCGGGCGCCATTTCGACGCTCGGCACGGTGGCCTCCGAGGCCTTGCTGCGCGAGCGCGGCATTCCCGCCTCGGAGGCGAAGCCGGCCGACCGGCTCGAGGTGATCGTCCATCGCCGCTACAATCCCGAAGGCATTTCGCAATACAACATCGTGCCGGGCCTGCTCGGCGTCATCCTGCAGATGACGATGGTCATGATGACCTCCATCGCGCTGACCCGTGAGCGCGAGCGCGGCACGATGGAAAACCTGCTCGCCATGCCGGCAAGCCCGCTGGAGATCATGCTCGGCAAGGTTCTGCCATATCTGGTCGTCGGCGCGGTGCAGGTGGCGGTCATCCTCGGCGCCGCCAAGCTGTTGTTCGCCGTGCCCTTCGTCGGCGGCATGGGGCTGCTTCTGATCGCCGTGCTGCTGTTCGTCATGGCGCTGGTGCTGCTCGGCTACACCTTCTCCACCTTTGCCCGCACGCAGATGCAGGCCCTGCAGCTCACCTTCTTCTTCTTCCTTCCGTCGATCCTGCTGTCCGGCTTCATGTTTCCGTTCCGCGGCATGCCGGATTGGGCGCAATGGCTCGGCGAAATCTTCCCGCTCACCCATTTCCTGCGCATCATCCGCGCCGTCATGCTGAAGGGGGCGGACTTCCAGGCGATCGCCTTCGAGGTGGCGATTCTGACGGGGTTCATCCTCATCTATGCGGCCATCGCGCTGCTGCGCTTCCGGCGCACGCTCGATTGACGGCGCGGTCTTGACGCCTTCGGTGGTGATCCATAAATTAGAATTATTCTAAACTATGGATCACCCAAATGCTGTCTCGTTTCTTCGGCGCTCAGCGCCGCCCCTTCTCTTCTCTCACCGAGCAGGAAATCCTCGCTTTGGCGATTTCCTCCGAGGAGGATGACGGGCGCATCTATCGCGCCTATGCCGACGGCCTGCGCGATGACTTTCCCCATTCGGCGGCGGTCTTCGACGAGATGGCGGCCGAGGAGGACGGGCACCGCGCCGCTCTCATCGCCCTGCATCAAAAACGCTTTGGCGAGCGCATTCCGCTGATCCGCCGCGAGCATGTGCGCGGTTATTACGAGCGCAAGCCCGACTGGCTGGTGCGGCCGCTCGGCCTCGACAAGGTGCGCGCCCAGGCCGAGACGATGGAGGAGCAGGCGCACCGCTTCTACATCGAGGCCGCCAAGCGAACCGAAGACGCCGGCACGCGCAAGCTGCTCGGCGATCTGGCGGCGGCGGAAAAGAGCCATGAATCGCTCGCCCGCCGCCTGTCGGAGAAGCATCTGGGCGGCGAGGAACGCGCCGAGGAGGATGGCGCCGCGCACAAGCAGTTCATCCTGACTTACGTGCAGCCGGGCCTTGCCGGTCTGATGGACGGCTCGGTCTCGACGCTGGCGCCGATCTTCGCAGCGGCGTTCGCCACCGGCGACACCTGGCAGACCTTCCTGGTCGGCCTCGCTGCCTCCATCGGAGCGGGCATTTCGATGGGCTTCACCGAGGTCGCCTCGGATGACGGCGTCATCTCCGGCCGCGGCTCGCCGATCAAGCGCGGCGTGACCACCGGTCTGATGACGACGCTGGGTGGTCTCGGCCACGCCCTGCCCTACCTGATCCCGCATTTCTGGACCGCGACGCTGATCGCCTTCATCGTCGTCTTCATCGAGCTGTGGGCGATCGCCTGGATCCAGAACCGCTACATGGAGACCCCGTGGAGCCGCGCCACCTTCCAGGTGGTGCTGGGCGGCGCGCTGGTCTTCGCCGCCGGCATGCTGATCGGCAACGCCTGACGGGGTCCGTCAGGCATCATGCACCGCGCGGCTGTCTTCCGGCGCTTCCGCCCGTTCGGTCATGCCGTAGTCGCGCACCACATGGGCGATGCGCAGCCGGTAGCCGGCAAATATGCCGCCGCGCCCGGCCCGTTGTGCCTGGCGGTGTTCCTCCGTATTGCGCCACGCCTTCACCGCTTCCTCGTCGCGCCAGAAGGACAGCGACAGGATGCGGTTTTCGTCGTTGAGGCTCTGGAAGCGCTCGATGGAGATGAAGCCGTCCATGCCGTCGAGCAGCGGGCGCAGCTCGGCGGCGATGCCGAGATAGGCATCGCGCCTGCCGTCGGCCGGTTCCACCTCGAAGATGACGGCGATCATGCCGGCACCCGTGCGCTGTGCGGTGCGGAGGCGCGCTTCAGGAAAATCCGATCCTCCTTCAGGATGAAGCGTTCGCGCTTGGCGAATTCATAGTTTTCCCGTCCCTCGGGACTGGCGGCGAGCCGGGCGCGATAGGCTTCATAGGCCGCCAGGCTGTCGATGGTGTAGACGCCGTAGGCGGTGGTCGCCGAACCTTCATGCGGAGCGAAATAGCCGATCAGATCGGCGCCGGCGCGCGGGATCGCCTGTCCCCAATTGCGCGCATAGGCCTCGAACGCCTCGCGCTTGAACGGGTCGATCTCGTAGCGGATGAAACAGGTGATGCTCATGGAAATCTCCTTCGGTCTGGAATGCTGCCATGCTTCGTTCGGCATGGAAATATGGGACTGCGATGTGAGCTAGGCTCCCCAGAAGGGTTTTGCGCATTCGCGCGCCACATCCCGCCGGGTGAGGCCGACATCGGCGAGTTGGTGGTCGTCGAGCTCATCGAGATGCCGGCGCTGGCGATAGCGCTCGGAGGCGAGAACGAAGCGGCGAAAGGCCGCCCGCAGCAGAACGCCGACACTGTGGAGCCACACCGCGCCCCGAATGAAAGGCAGCTTGAGGGTTCGGGTCATGTTTCGCATCGCTTTCTCGCTTTTCTATGCTTACAGAATAGCGTTTGCCCAACATCAACACTTCGGTTAGCATCGAACTATGAAAGCAGGAACGGATCTCGCCCAGATTGCCAGCCTCGTCGGCGATCCGGCGCGCGCCAACATGCTGGCGGCGCTGATGAACGGCGCGGCGTTGACGGCCAGCGAGCTGGCACTGGAGGCCGGCGTCACGCTGCCGACGGCGAGCGCGCATCTGGCAAAACTCAGCGCGGGCGGGCTGATGCGCATGACGCGCCAGGGCCGGCATCGCTATTACGCGCTGGCCGACCATCAGGTGGCGGGCATGCTGGAGGTGATCATGGGTGTGGCGGCGGCCCTCGGGCCGAAAAAGGTGCTGCCGGGCCCACGCGACAACGCCATGCGCGAGGCGCGCATCTGCTACGACCATCTGGCCGGCGAGATGGGCGTCGCCATGTTCGATGCGTTTGTCGAACGCGACTTGCTTGCGGTCAACGGCGACGATGTCGCCCTGACGAAACGGGGGACGGCGTTCTTCTGCGATTTCGGCATCGACCTTGCCGCCATGCAGGGCAAGCGCCGGCCGGTCTGCCGCGCCTGCCTCGACTGGAGCGTGCGCCGCTCGCATCTGGCGGGCAGCCTCGGCGCCGCGATCTTCGAGCGGTTCGTCGCGCTGAAATGGGCCCGGCGCGAGAAGGGCACGCGCATCATCCGCTTCACGCCGCCCGGACGGCAATCCTTTGCCCTGATGCTGCGGGACTGAGCGCCTGATTCTACAGTTGCGATACAGGTCGCGCTCCTTCGCGCGCCCCTCTGCCCTGCCGGGCATCTCCCCCACAGGTGGGGAGATTGGCTGTCATGGCCGATTTCACCAATCTTCGACCTCGAAAAATCAGGCGAAACGTCGATGAAGTGACAATCTCCCCCCTTGAGGGGGAGATGCCCGGCAGGGCAGAGGGGGGCGCGAAGGGACGCCACGGCAAATCGCAACTGTGGACCCAACGTCTGTGGCTTTCCCGCAACAGCCGCCCACCAACCGTCTCCTGCCCCCGGTTTGCCGCGATTCATCCACCTTTCGGCCATTGAAGGCCGGCTAAACAGGCCTTTCGTTCATGGAGTATTCATTCCGCGAGCGTAAGGAATGCGAATGTGGAATTCGACGGCAAGGAGGGGTCGTCGGCAGCCTGGAAAAGAGACAATGGGACTGTTGGGACCGTTAGTGCGTATCGTCAGCCTTATCCGCGGGTTTCTCGCCCCGCGTTACCATCCCGAGCGCCACTACATGCGCGGCCCGGGACCGGCCTGCGCCAAGCGTGGCGGCTCGGCGCACGCCTGAGCGTCAATCACTGCGCTGTGTTGCAGGGCTTGAGGACCACCGGCGCATCGGGGGACGCGCCGAGGATCATGCACCGGCCTTCGGCGCACAGACGCCATCCCGCGCCGGTCGCACCCGATGCCGCCAGCCGCACCTCCGGCAAGGCAGGCAAGGCCGGCACATAAACCCACCATCCATCCTTGAACTGCGCGTCGGCCGGCGGCTCCATGCCGGCGCCGGATCCTTGCACGCGCGCTTCGACAATGGTGAGGCCGGCCGGTGTCACCCGCCAGTCCTCCTCCCAGCGGATTTTCTCCACCGAATGCGTCCATGACAGGGTGAACAGCGTGGCGGCGATGGTCGCCGCCTTGCCGCCCGCCAGGACGCACAGGCTCATTTGAACGTCCGCTCGGCCGCCGGCGTCGGCGTGGCGCCTCGGCTGCGGTACCAGTGCAGGCCGAGGAACAGGGCGGCGAGCGCAAAGCCGATCTCGTCAGTGGCCGGCAGCGCGGCGACCAGCGTGAAGGCGGCGACGGCTGCCAGCAGGCGCTCCCATAGGGTCATCCTGGCCCGCAGGAAGCCGATCACCGCGGCCCCCCACAGCGCGATGGCGACCAGCGTCTTGAAGACGATATAGGCGACAGCCGGATAATAACCGATGCTCTCGGCCAGCGGCCCGCCTTCCTGCAGCATCAGCGCCGGCGTGTAGACGGCCATGAACGGGATGACGAAACCGGCCGCGGCGACCTTGATCGCCTCCATCGAGATTTTCAGCCCGCTCTCCTTGGCGATCGGCCCGGCGGCGAAGCAGGCGAGCGCCACGGGCGGCGTCAGGTCGGCCAGGATGCCGAAATAGAAGACGAACATGTGGCTGACGATCAGCGGCACGCCGAGCGTTAACAGCGCAGGGCCGGCGATGGTCGAGGTGATGATGTAGTTGGGAATGGTCGGGATGCCCATGCCCAGCACGATGCAGGTGATCATCGTCAGCACCAGCGACAGGAACAGGCTCGTCTGGCCGACCGAAACGATGAACTGGCCGAACGTGTTGGCCACGCCCGTCAGGGTCATCGTGCCGATGATGATGCCGACCACGGCGCAGGCCACGCCGACGGGCAGCGCCGTCTTGGCGCCTTCGGCAAGGGAATCGCGGCACAGCGCCAGCGTCTTGCGGCCGCCGTCGACGAAGATATTGGCGAGGATCAGCAGGCCGGCGGCGGCGAGGATGGCGTTGATGCCGAAGCGGAAGAAGCTGGCGGCGACCAGCCCGAGGCCGATCCAGAAGATGATGCGCAGGATCTGCGAGGGCAGGCCAAGCGCCACCGAGCCGCCGAGGATCAGGAGCACCGTCAGCGACAGGCCGATCGTCCCGGCAAACAGCGGCGTGTAGCCGGAAAACAGCAGATAGACGAGCACGGCGAGCGGCAGGATCAGATACCAGCCCTTCCTGAGCGCGGCGCGTGCCGAAGGCAGCTCCGAGCGGGGCAGGCCGTAGAGGCCGTGTTTGCCGGCTTCCAGATGCACCATCCAGAAGGCCGAGGCGAAATAGAGCACGGCCGGGATGATCGCCGCCTTGACCACCTCGTAATATTCGATGCCCAGCGTCTCGGCCATGATGAAGGCGACGGCGCCCATCACCGGCGGCATGATCTGCCCGCCCATGGAGGCGGTCGATTCGACCCCGCCGGCAAAAGCGGCGCGATAGCCGAAGCGCTTCATCAGCGGAATGGTGAACTGGCCGGTGGTGACCACATTGGCGACGCCCGAACCCGAGATCGTGCCCATCAGGCCCGACGAGATGACCGACACCTTCGCCGCTCCGCCGCGCGCATGGCCGACAAGGCCGAGCGAGACGTCGGTGAACAGGCGGATCATGCCGGCGCGCTCGAGGAACGAGCCGAACAGGATGAACAGGAAGATGTAGGTGGCCGAGACGTAGACCGGGATGCCGTAAATGCCCTCGGTGCCATAGGCCATGTGGTCGATGACCTGGGCGAAATCATAGCCGCGATGGTTGAGCGGCGCCGGCAGATATTGCCCGAGCAGGCAATAGGCGAGAAAGGCGCCTGAGATGATCGGCAGGGCCGGTCCCATCAGCACGTAGGCGGCGGCGAAAACGGTAAACAGCGCGACGACGCCGAAGACGATGTCGAGCGGCAGCGGATCGCCGGCGCGCAACAGCAGCGGCTTGTACTCGACATACTGGTACAGCGCGACGGCGACCCCGGCCGCCGCCATCGCCCAGGCCAGCGCCTTGAGCGCCGGCGCCTTGTCGCGCGCCTGCGCCACCAGCGGGAACACGAGCAGCATCAGGAAGCCCACATGGAAGGCCCGCTGCACCTGGCTCGGCAGGTTGAGGATGTGGGCGGCGGTGGCGATCTGGTACAGCGAGAAGGCGACGGCGATCCAGAACAGGACACGGCCGATCCGGTCGGCGCCGAATTCGCCATGGGTGGTCTCTAAAAGCTCTGGCGCGGCCAGGCTTTCCGCCTGGCCCTGCTGGATGTTCGTCATCGGGCGCTCCGCATTCCCCAATTTTCAGCCCCCGCGTTTTTTCCGGTCGACGGTCCTCCCACCGGAAACCGGGACGCTTCGTGGCAATCGCTCCTGTCACGTTGGACAGAACAGACAAAAGAGCCCCGTCCATCAGCTGGGCGGGGCTCGGGTTGGCGCCTCTAGAGGAGGCCCTTTTCCTTGTAGTAGCGCTCTGCGCCCGGATGCAGCGGCAGCGGCAATCCCTTCGCGCCGTTCTCCGCCGACATCGCCTTGGCGGCGGCGTGTGCGGCCACCATCTCCGGCAGGTTCTCGAACAATTGCTTGGTCATCTCATAGGCCACGTCGTCCGAGACGTCCGAATGGGTGACGAGGATGTTGGTGATGGCCAGCGTCGGCACATCCTCGGTCTGGCCCTCATAGGTGCCGGCGGGGATGGTCGCCGCCAGGAACGGCGCGCCGAGCGTCTCGGCGACCGAGGCCGGCACCGAAACGACCGTGACCGGCTGCGACAGCGCCAGGTCCTTGATCGAGGCGACGCCCAGCCCGGCCGACTGCAGCGTGGCGTCCAGCTGGCGGTTCTTGATCAGCTCGACCGATTCGCCGAACGGCAGATACTCGGTCCGGCCGAGATCGTCATAGCTCATGCCCATCGCCTCGAAAATCTGCCGGGCGTTGAGCTCCGTGCCCGATTTCGGTGCGCCGACCGACAAGCCCTTGCCCTTCATGTCGGCAAAATCCTTGATGCCCGACTCCTTCGAGGCGACGATCTGGATGTAGTTGGGATAGATGGCGGCGATCCCGCGCAGCTTGTCGAGCTTGGCCGAGAAGCCTGCTTCCGCGTCGCCTTCCCAGGCCGATTTGACGGAATCGCCAAGCGCGAAGGCGATCTCGCCCTTCCCCTGTTGCAAAAGGTTGAGGTTCTCGACCGAAGCCTTGGTCGATTGCACCTGCGTGCGCACGCCGTCGATCTTCTCGCCGTAGATCTTGGCGAGCTGCGCGCCGAGCGGGTAGTAGACCCCCGACGTGCCGCCGGTCAGAACGTTGACGAATTCCTGCGCCACCGCGCCGCTCGGCGCCAGGCCCAGCGACAGCGCGACCGCGCCGGCTGCGAAAATTTTCCTGCTTGCGTGAAACATCGTTGTCTCCTCCACTATCGAACGTTGCTGGCAAGCCCGTGGGCCCAAGCCATCGGGGGACTGTAGACCACAGCACGCCCTTGCCAACCGGAAAGCGGCGAATAAAGGGCGTAGAGGGTAATTTCAATGCGGAAAATGACCCGGTGATGCCGCCGCAAAGCCTTACGTCGCGGCAGTTTCAGCCATTCTGTTATACGAAAGTATGAGTGAGCGCCGGCCGAACGGGTGCTTCAGGCGACGCCGGTGGAACCGAAGCCGCCGGAGCCGCGCACGGTTTCTCCGGCATGGCTGCGTTCCTCGACCATCGCCCGGCAGACGGGCGCGATCAGAAGCTGGGCGATGCGCAGGCCGCGCGTGATGGCGAAATCGTCCTCGCCATGGTTGATCAGCAGCACCTGCACCTCGCCGCGATAATCGGCATCGATCGTGCCGGGCGCGTTGAGGCAGGTGATGCCGTGTTTCAGGGCGAGACCGGAGCGCGGCCTGACCTGGCCCTCGAAGCCTTCCGGAATTTCCAGTGTGAAGCCGGTCGGCACCAGGACGCGGCGGCCGGGCAGGAGCACGATGCGGCGGTCTTCCGGCACGGCGGCGCGCAAATCCATGCCGGCAGCACCAGCGGTTTCATAGGCCGGCAGCGGCAGCCCGTCGCTGTGCGGCAGGCGGACGACGCCGATGGTGGTTCCGATCACGGGCATGGGGAAGGATGAGCTGACCATGCTCCTATCTGACGCCTCAGCGGGCGAGCGTCAATTCGCCGCCCGCCGAGGAAGCGGTTTTTCCAACGCCTTTCAGGCGACCGTGGCATCGGCGACCGCCGCATAGCCGTCGAGCAGCCACCCCCAGCCGTGGTCGGATTCGAAGCTGGTGCGGGAGGCTTCCTCCCCAACGCCCAGGTTCTCCAGGAGCCGGTGCTCGAGTTCGACGCGGGTGCCACCCTGGGTCAGGGGTATGAAACGCACCTCCACCTCGGTGTGGATGGCAGGGTCATACTTCCAGTCGGCGCTGATGCGCCATGCAAGCACCATACGGGATGGCGGTTCCCAAGCCAGCACTTCGCCCCAGAGGCACTCGCTGCCGTCTTCACCCGTTTCGTACCAGCGTCCGCCGACGCGCGCCTCCAGCGTCGCTGTCTTGTGCGGGGCGGAGCCGACGCTGTACTGCTTGGGCCACCAGCGCCCCATATCGGCGGTGAAGGCCTCGAAGGCGCGCGCCTGGGGCGCCTTCACGGTGACGGCGCGGCGCACGGGCGCCGGTGCGATGGTTTTGCTCATAAATCGTCCTCCTGGCTTGCTTCCACGTGACTTTTGAATTCCCCCAGAGCGTCGCTCCACAGGCTGTCGAGCCAGGCGCGCATGCGGCCGAGGCCGGCAGGGTCGATGTGATAGATGTTGCTGGCGCCCTTCGGCTCACTGCGGACGAGTTGCGCTTCCCTCAGCACCTTCAGGTGCTGCGAGACCGCCGACTGGGTCACCGGCAGGGCGCGCGTGATATCCGCGACAGAGCGCGGCTGCTCAGCCACAAGCGCGAACACTGCCCGGCGGGTTGGATCGGCCAAGGCCGAAATCTGCACATAATCATAAGTCATAACTAATCATTAGCATAAACTAATGATTGATGCGAGTGCTTTCGACATTGGCGATCGAGACGGTTTCACCAGCGTCCGAAATGCTGTAAAAGCCCGCGCGTCGACCAAGGAATCCCGGACATGACCATGCCTCTCTCCAGCGAGGTGGCGCGCCGCCGCACCTTCGCCATCATTTCGCACCCGGACGCCGGCAAGACGACGCTGACGGAAAAGCTGCTGCTGTTCGGCGGCGCCATCCAGCTTGCCGGCGAGGTGAAGGCGAAGAAGAACCGCGTCCAGACGCGCTCCGATTGGATGAACATCGAGCGTGAGCGCGGCATCTCCGTGGTCACCTCGGTGATGACCTTCGAATATGGCGATCATGTCTTCAACCTGCTCGACACGCCGGGCCACGAGGATTTCGCCGATGACACCTACCGCACGCTGACGGCGGTCGACAGCGCCATCATGGTCATCGATGCGGCCAAGGGCATCGAGCCGCGCACGCTGAAACTGTTCGAGGTTTGCCGGCTGCGCGACATCCCGATCGTCACCTTCGTCAACAAGCTGGACCGCGAGAGCCGCGACCCGTTCGAGATTCTCGACGAGATCGAGCAGAAGCTGGCGCTCGACACGGCGCCCATCACCTGGCCGATCGGCCGGGCCAAGAGCTTTGCCGGCACCTATCACCTGGCCAACAACACCATGCGCCGCTCCGACGACGATGTGGAGCCGATCGCCGTCAACGGCCCCGAGGCCGATGCCGTCGCCGGCCTCCTGCCGGAGAACGAGCGTGACGTGCTGCTCGAGGAGATGCTGCTGGCCAAGGAGGCCTGCCGGCCGTTCGACGTGAAGGCCTTTCGGGAGGGACATCTGACGCCGGTCTATTTCGGCTCGGCGCTGAGGAATTACGGCGTGCGCGACCTGATCGAGGCGCTCGGCGCCATCGGCCCGGAGCCGCGCGCCCAGGATGCGGATTCACGCCGTGTCGAGGCGACGGAGGACAAGATGACCTCCTTCGTCTTCAAGATCCAGGCCAACATGGACCCCAACCACCGCGACCGCATCGCCTTCGTGCGCGTCTGCTCCGGCCGGCTGGAGCGCGGCATGAAGGCCAAGCTGGTGCGCACCGGCAAGCCGATCAGCCTGTCGGCGCCGCAGTTCTTCTTCGCCAAGAACCGCATCACGGCTGACGAGGCCTTTGCCGGCGATGTGGTCGGCATCCCCAATCATGGCACGCTCAGGATCGGCGACACGCTGACGGAGGGCGAGGAGTTGATCTTTCGCGGTGTGCCGAATTTCGCGCCGGAAATCCTGCGCCGTGTGCGGCTCGGCGATGCGATGAAGGCCAAGAAGCTGCGCGAGGCGCTGCAGCAGATGGCCGAGGAGGGCGTCGTGCAACTGTTCACGCCGGAGGATGGCTCGCCGGCCATCGTCGGCGTGGTCGGTGCGCTGCAGCTCGACGTGCTGAAGGAGCGGCTGAAGAACGAATACGCGCTGCCGGTCGATTTCGAAATGGCCCGCTTCTCCGTCTGCCGCTGGATCTCCTCCGAGGACAAGGGCGAGGTGGATCGCTTCATCACCGCGCATCGCGGCGACATCGCCCGCGATCTCGACGACGATCCGGTCTTCCTGGCGCCGCATGAGTTCGGCCTGAATTACGAGGCCGACCGCTGGAAGGCCGTCAAGTTCACCGCGATCAAGGATTATCAGACGCGCAAGGCCGCCTGAGCCGGGAGCATTTCGGTCTAGTGGCATGGTTGCGGGGGGAATTTTCCCCGGCATTCCTGTTATTGGAAATGAGATTCCAAGCCGCCGCGCCAATTAAATCCTAGATCAGGCTCTACGGCGCGTGCTTACGTTGCTATCCTGCGCGGACAGGAACGATCATCCGCGTTTCATCTCATTCAGGAGGAGAGAACGATGAGTCTTCGCATCAACGATACGGCACCCGATTTCACCGCCGAGACCACCCAGGGCTCGCTCAGCTTCCACGACTGGATCGGCGACGGCTGGGCCGTGCTGTTCAGCCACCCGAAGGATTTCACCCCCGTCTGCACCACCGAGCTTGGCACGATGGCCGGCCTTGAGGGCGAGTTTGCCAAGCGCAACACCAAGATCATCGGCATTTCCGTCGATCCGGTGGAAGACCATGTGCGCTGGAAGGACGACATCAAGAAGGCCACCGGCCATGGTGTCGACTATCCGATGATCGGCGACAAGGACCTGAAGGTCGCCAAGCTGTACGACATGCTGCCGGCCGATGCGGGCGATTCCTCCGAGGGTCGCACGCCCGCCGACAACGCCACGGTGCGCTCGGTCTATGTCGTCGGCCCGGACAAGAAGGTCAAGCTGGTGCTGACCTATCCAATGACCACGGGGCGCAATTTCGCCGAGATCCTGCGCGCCATCGATTCGATCCAGCTCACCGCCAAGCACCAGGTGGCGACGCCCGCCAACTGGCAGCAGGGCGAGGACGTCATCATCACCGCCGCCGTTTCCAACGAGGATGCGGTGAAGCGCTTCGGTTCGTTCGAGACGATCCTGCCCTATCTGCGCAAGACCAAGCAGCCTTCCGCCTGAGGCCGGATCAATGCCGCTTTGACAACAACCCGGGGGCTCAGGCTCGCCGGGTTGTTTCGCGCGCGCAGGACATGAAATCGCCGCCATGCGGCGCTTGGCTGCCGTTTGCACGCGGATTTCAGGAGAGCTTTGCCATGCGCCGGTTTTTGCCGATCCTTGTTACGATGCTGCTCGCCGCACCAGGCGTCCACGCCGCCACAGTGGAGCTCGACCTGCCTTATGTCAGCGCGGTCGAAGCCGACAGCGTGACCTATCGGTGCCCGGATTTCGAGCTGACGGCGACGTACCACAACGCCGGCGACATCGCGCTCGCCGTCTTGCAGTTCGAGGCGCGCAACGTCGTTGTCGTCACCGTGCCTTCCGCCTCGGGCGCCCGATATGCGGGAGGAAACTTCGTCTGGTGGACCAAGGGCGACCACGGCGATCTGTACGACGTGTCGCGGGGAGAAGACGCCAAGCCCGTTTCCTGCGCCGCCGGGCGCTGATCCTTCAGCTCGAGCCGGCGGTCAATGCTCAACCAAATGGTTGACATTCAGGTCAGTCAGGCGTAATTCAACCATATGGTTGAGTTTCAGTCGCCGCATCTCGATGCCGTTTTCCACGCCTTGTCCGATCCGACACGGCGATCCATGCTGCACCGGCTGGCCGGTGGCGAGCACAGCGTGTCCCAACTGGCCAAGCCGTTCGACATGTCGCTCGCCGGTGTTTCCAAGCATGTGAAGGTGTTGGAGACGGCGGGCCTGGTGCGCCGCCGTGTCGCCGGTCGGGTCCACTACTGTCGTCTGGAAACGGAGCACCTGGCCGAGGCGCAGGCATGGCTGCGCCACTATGAGCGCTTCTGGACGGGTCGGCTCGACGTGCTCGAGGCACTGCTTGTCGCGGAAGACGACGAAGAATGACCTTCGGTGGGCAACCACCGCCATTCGAATTTTTGGAGAAGCAGATGAGCAAGGTCGATCATGATGCCTATGGCGTCGCCATAGCGCCCGATACGGTTCGCTTCGAGCGCCTGCTGCCTGGTCCCGTCGAGCGCGTCTGGGCTTATCTGACCGAGGCGGACAAGCGCCGCCAATGGCTCGCCCGCGGCGAGATGGAGTTGAGACCCGGCAGTCATGCAGAGCTTTCCTTCCACCATTCCGATTTCACCGACGAACCGACGCCGGAGAAATACAAGGGTATGGAAGAAGACATGAACTGGCCCTGCCGGATCACCGAATTCGATCCGCCGCGTGTGCTGGGCATTTCCTGGCCGGGCGACGGAATGGAGAGCGAAGTGGTCTTCGAATTGTTTCCCGAAGGCGAGAAGGTGTTGCTCGTCGTCACCCACAAGCGCCTCGCCAACCGCGGCGAGATGATCGACGTTTCGGGCGGCTGGCACGCGCATCTGGGTGTGCTCGCGGCATTGCTCGAAGGTGGCGAGAAGCCGCCCTTCTGGGGCCGCATCGAGAAACTCGAAGCCGACTACAGGAAGCGCTACGGCGCAAGCTGAAACGGAGGATCGTCCGGTGAATGATCGCCCCGCCATCCAGGCGTCCCCGCCCGATCTATCGGAACGGCCATACCGGCTTGAAGTCTCGCGCGTGATGAAGGCGCCGCCGGCCGTGCTCTACCGCGCCTGGACGGAGGAGTTCGACCGCTGGTTTGCAGCACCTGGCTCGGTGTTCATGCAGCCACGCGTCGCAGCGCCGTTCTTCTTCGAGACGGTGTTCGAGATGGAGGAAGGCAAGCCGGCCACGCGGCACCCGCATTACGGCCGTTTCCTGCGCCTCGAGCCGGGCCGCCTCGTCGAACTGACCTGGGTGACCGGCAAGGGCGGCACCGACGGCGCGGAGACGGTCGTTACCGTCGATCTGACCCCGCGCGGCAAGGGCGCCCATCTGCGCCTCGCCCACGCAGGCTTTGCCGACGAAAGAGCGGTCAGGAGCCATGAAGCCGCCTGGCCGCTCGTGCTCGGGCATCTTGACCGGGTGATCGGCGACGGCGCGTCCGCCGATTGAGCGGCTGGTCGGCTTTCATCGTTCACTTACAGCGCCGCGCGTCTTATCAGACGCGCAAAGGACGCTGTAACATCTTGAAGTGATGCATGTTCGTTGTCATTCAAATGAATCCATTTGAATGCGACATGCATTAGTCGACCATAAATCCCATGCTTGCTAGCACTGGATGACCGCGCGAACGCGGCCGGAGAGGAAACGCGGCAGCCTGATCCGGATACTCGAAGTATCAGCCCACTGGCGTTTGCAATCGGATGAAACCACCTGACGCCCGCATGATCGCGGAGAAACAAGAGGCCAGGGCGCGGCGCGCCCGTTCGGACGCACCGCGCAGCCGCCGGGACCGATCCAGCGCCGGCTTACTTTTTCGCCTTCTCGCGGATGAACGTCCCGGCGTTCAATTCGGAGAAGGCCTGCATCAGCTCCTCGCGCGTGTTCATGACGATCGGCCCATGCCAGGCAACGGGCTCCTGGATCGGCCGGCCGGAGACAAGCAGAAAGCGTATGCCTTGCTCGCCGGCCTGAACGACGACCTCGTCGCCGGTGTCGAACACGACCAGAGTGCGGTCGCCGCTCAAGTCGCGCAGATGGATTTCCTGCCCGGCGAGTTCCTTTTCCAGCAATACGCCAAACGGCTTGGATGCGTCGCGGAACGTGCCGGAGCCCTCGAAAATATAAGCGAAGGCGCTGCGATACGTGTCGACGGGCAGCACTTTGCGTTTGCCGGGCGGCACCCAGATGTCGAGATATTGCGGGTCTGCCGCGATGCCGTCGACCGGGCCGCGCTTGCCCCAGAATTCGCCCATCACGACACGCACCCGCGTGCCGTCATCGTCGACGATCTCCGGAATGTCGCCGGCCTTCACGTCCTGGTAGCGTGGCGTCGTCATTTTCTGGCTCGCCGGCAGGTTGGCCCAGAGCTGGAAGCCGTGCATCCGGCCTTGCCGGTCGCCCTGCGGCATTTCCTGATGCAGGATTCCGCTGCCGGCCGTCATCCATTGCACGTCGCCGGCGCCGAGCGAGCCGGCATTGCCGAGGCTGTCGGCGTGATCGACCGAACCGGCCAGCACATAGGTGATGGTCTCGATGCCGCGATGCGGATGCCATGGAAAGCCGGCCTGGTAGTTTTCCGGCCGGTCGTTGCGGAAATCGTCGAACAGCAGGAACGGATCGGCAAGCTTCGGGTCGCCGAAGCCGAAGGCGCGGTCAAGCCGCACGCCGGCACCCTCGATGGTCGGTTGCGCATGGGAAAGCTGCTTTACGGGACGAATGGACATGGGAAACTCCATTTGTTGCTTGCGGCAAACATAGGTTCTTCCCGACCCCGGCGCATCGGCGCCAGGGGTGACAAATTGTTCACTATTTTGAGACAATCAGCGCCGATCAGTCGTGCCAGTAAACGATGGTCGGCCGCTCCTTGTACTGCGCGCGCGCCCGCTCGCGAAAACCGAGGTGGGCGGCGAGCTTGCGCGACGGCTCGTTCTCTTCATTGATAATGCAGGTGACGTCCATGTCCGCATGCGCTTCGCCGCACCAGGAAAGCACCGCCCTCATCGCCTCACGCGCGTAACCCTTGCCCTGCGCCTCGACGCCGAAAATCCAGCCCGCTTCCAGCGTCCCCTCCAGCGAAGGCGCGATGGCGCGCCGGCATTCCTGGACGCCGGCACTGCCAAGGAATGATCGGGTGGCCTTCTCCTCGATGGCGAAATAGCCAAAACCCATCAGGCTCCACATGCCGCGATGACTGACGAGCCGGCGCCACGCGTCTTCGCGATTGAGCGGCGCGCCGGAGGTGAACCGCACCACTTCCGGCTGAGCCCACAGTGCGGCGAAGGCGTCGAGATCCTCGATGCGGTGAGCGCGCAGCAACAATCGCTCGGTTTCCAGGACGGGTGTCGGCGTCATTCGGCGGCTTTCGCGTTCAGTTTTTCGGCAATCAGCGTGGCGAGCCGCGCCGCCACCTCGTCCTTGTCCATCTCCGGCCAGGCTTCCTCTCCGTCGCGGCTGACGACGACGACGCGATTGCGCTCGCCGCCCATCACGCCGCCCATGACACCATTGCGGCCCACGCCGCTGTCATGCGACACGTCATTGGCGATGATCATGTCGGCGCCCTTGCGGTCGAGCTTGGCGCGGGCATTGTCGAGCAGGTTCTGTGTCTCGGCGGCGAAGCCAACAACCAGCGCCGGCCTCTTCTTATGGTGGCCGACACCGGCAAGGATGTCCGGGTTCTCGGTGAGCTGCAGGGCAGGAGCTGCCGCACCCTTCTTTTTCTTGATCTTCTCGTCGGTTTCCATTTCCGGCCGCCAGTCGGCGACGGCGGCAACGAAGATGCCGGCGTCGGCCGGCAGCAGGGCCTCGACGGCGTCGCGCATCTGTCGCGCACTTTCCACATGGGTGACGGCAATGCCCACGGGGTCGGGAATCGAGACCGGGCCGGAGACGAGATGGACGTCCGCACCGAGCCGCGCCAGCGCACCGGCGAGCGCGTGACCCTGTCTGCCGGACGAACGGTTGGCGATGTAGCGGACCGGATCGATCGGCTCGTGGGTGGGGCCGGATGTGACGATGATCCTGCGCCCGGCGAGCGGTCCCGACCGGTCGGCGAGCATCGCCTCGATCGCTGCGACGATGTCGAGCGGCTCGGCCATGCGGCCGAAGCCGGCTTCGCCGCTTTCGGCCATCTCGCCCTCGCCGGGGCCGACGAAGGCGACGCCGTCGCCCTGCAGCGTGGCAAGGTTGCGGCGTGTCGCCTTGTGCTGCCACATGCGCGGGTTCATGGCCGGCGCCATCAGCACGGGCTTATCGGTCGCCAACAGCACGGCCGAGGCGAGATCATTGGCCTGGCCGCCGGCGAGCTTGGCCATCAGGTCGGCGGTCGCCGGCGCGACGACGACGAGATCCGCCTCGCGCGACAGGCGTATGTGGCCGACATCATGTTCGTCCTGGCGGTCGAACAGCTCGGTGAAGACATGGTCCGCCGACAGCGCGCCGACCGACAGGGGCGTGACGAACTCCTGCGCCGCCCGCGTCATCACGCAGCGCACGGCCGCGCCCCGCTCGCGCAGGCGGCGGATCAGGTCGAGGCATTTGTATGCCGCGATCCCCCCGCCGATGATCAGCAGGATGCGCGTTCTGGCAAGCAGCGATTGTCCTTCAGGCATGGCACCGAATTCTTTCACGCCGGTTTCAGGGCGGGTTCCACATCGGTATGGACGAAATCGTCGCCTTTGAAAAGGAGCGGCAGGTTACGAGTCTTGGCCAAAGCGTAAGCAAAACAATCGCCGATATTGAGCGCGGCGGGATGGCCGGCGCCGCGGCCGTAGCGGGCATAGGCCATACGCGCCGCTGTCAATTGCGGCTCGTCAAAATCTACCGTCTCGGGGGCGATCTCCAACAGTAAATTGCTCAACCGCGAATGGCCGTCGGCCAGCGACAGACGCTTGGCGACATAGTGCGCTTCGAGGATCGTCGTGGCGCTGATCAGGACGGTTTCCGCCGTGACCATGGCCTGGCGAAAAGCCTCCGCATCCTGTTCGTCGTTCAACATGGCGATCAGCGCCGACGTGTCGATGACGAAGGCCGGGTCACAAAACACCTTCATCCCATATCTCATCGCAGATCGTTTTGAGGTCGAACGGGTCGTTGGGTTTCACGGCGAGCTTGCGCATGGCCGAAACGCTTGGCCGTCGCCTTTGCGGTGCAGCCGCCTTCGCTGCCGGGCTGACGCTCCAGGCCAGGATGCGGCGCACCTCTTCCTCCATTGAAACGTCGTTTTCGGCGGCGCGTTTGCGCAGGGCGCGCCGCACGTCATCGTCCACATTGCGTATGGTCAACGTCGCCATGGTCCGCTTGTCTACACCTCCATCAAACCGGCACGCGACACCGCGCCAGCAATGACAGCAATGCTGGCGCGGCGCATATTCCGGTGCCTTCTCAGGCCTTCCCGGCGCTTCGATCCACCGATCGATGGCGCCGCGGACCTACGCGATTTTATAGGGTTTGCCAGCAATGCTGTCACCACCGGCAGTGCTGGAATGTCTCCATTTGCGACGAAAACCCCAGGAATTTTAATGGTTTGCGAGTTCGTGCTAGCAATGCTGTCATTGCAGCATCGCCAACCTCCAGGCAATTGTCGAATTACCGGATTTGCCCGGGCAGCACTGAAGGCAATGCTGGCTGGCGTCAGGAAATCTGCCAGGCGATGATGGCCAGAATCACGGCGATCGCCCACAGAGCGAGCCGCCCGCCGCGTGTGTGGCGGGCCTCGGAGCGGCCGATCGCCTCGGCCGTTTCCGGATCGAAGCGCAGTCCGCGCTCGGCCATGGCGTCGATCTCGCGCGACAGGCGTTCGGTGCGCGCCGCCAGCTCCGGCGCCTGGCGAACGAAAGCGGCAAGCGCCGAGATCCCGTCGCGCGCATCGTTCAGCATGCCGCGCGGACCGAGGTTCGCGGCGATCCAGTCGGAGACCACCGGCTCGGCCGACTTCCACATGTTGAAGTGCGGATCGAGCGAGCGCGCCACGCCCTCGACGACGACCATCGTCTTCTGCAAAAGCAGCAGCTCCGGCCGCGTCTGCATGTCGAACAGCTCCGTCACCTCGAACAGCAGCGTCAGCAGGCGCGCCATCGAGATGGTCTCGGCCGATTGCCCGTGGATCGGTTCGCCGATGGCGCGCAGCGCCTGGGCAAACGCCGCGACGTCATGATGCCCCGGCACATAGCCCGCCTCGAAGTGAACTTCGGCGACGCGGCGGAAATCGCGGGTGATGAAACCGTAAAGAATCTCGGCCAGGAAGTGCCGTTCCTTCTTGCCGATTCGACCTGTGATGCCGAAGTCGACGGCGACGATCGTGCCGTCCGCCTCGACGAAAAGATTGCCCGGATGCATGTCGGCGTGGAAGAAACCGTCGCGCAGCGTGTGGCGCAGGAACGACTGGATCAGCGTTCGCGCCAGCGATTCGAGATCGTGGCCCGCCTCGCGCAGAGCCTCGACGTTCGACATCTTCGTGCCGTCGACCCATTCGAGCGTCATCACGTCGCGGCCGGTGCGTTGCCAGTCGACCTCCGGAACGCGGAAGCCGGGATCGCCCCTCGTGTTCTCGTGCAGTTCGGAAATGGCGGCGGCCTCGAGCCGCAGGTCCATCTCGATCTTCGTCACCTGGGCCAGCGTCTCGGCGACCTTCACCGGCTTCAGCCGGCGCGTCGACGGCATGAACCGCTCCTGCAGATGCGCCGCCAGGAAGTAGCTTTCGAGATCGTTGTTGAACCGCCGCCGGACGCCCGGCCGGATAACCTTGACGGCAACGTGCCTGGTGCCGTTCCCGTCGACGGTGCGCGCCTCGTGCACCTGGGCGATGGAGGCGGCCGCCACCGGGCCGCCGAGTTCGGCGTACAGCGCCTCGACGGGCAGGCCGAGCGAGCCTTCGATGGCCGCGCGCGCCTGCGCCTCGGGAAACGTATCCATGCGGTCCTGCAGGCTCGCCAGGTCGCGCGCCAGGTCGTGGCCGACCACGTCGGGCCGCGTCGCCAGGAACTGGCCGAGCTTGACATAGGAAGGGCCAAGCCGGTTGACCGCCTTGGCAAGGCGCTCGGGCCGGGCGCGGCGCGTCGAGCGGCGGCGCGACATCAGCGTCGCCACGCGCCAGGCAAAGCGCGGCATGCCTTCGAGCTGGTCGCCGGGAAGCGCCGCGACGACCCCTTCGCGAACCAGAATCCAGCCCGCGCGGGCGAGGCGGAAATATGCGCCGAAAACACTCATGGTCGGACCGTCAAATCTTCCAGCCCGAGTGCAGCGCGGCGATGCCGCCCGAATAGTCGCGCCAGGTGACGCGCGAAAAGCCGGCGGTGCGGATCATGGCGGCGAAGTTCTGCTGATTGGGAAACTTGCGGATCGATTCGACGAGGTAGCGATACGGCTCGTCGTCGCCCGTCACCGCCTTGCCGATGCGCGGAATGGCGTGGAACGACCAGGCCTCATAGACCTTGTCGAGCAGCGGCATGTCGACATCGGAGAATTCCAGGCAGAGAAACCGCCCGCCGGGCTTCAGCACGCGAAACGCCTCGCTCAACGCTCTGTCGATGCGCGGCACGTTGCGGATGCCGAAGGCGATCGTGTAGGCGTCGAAGGAATTGTCCTCGAACGGCAGATCCTCGGCATTCGCCTCGACGAAGGTCAGCCGGTCGGCGATGCCGCGTTTCTCGCCGCGCGCGCGGCCCACCTCGAGCATCGAGCCGTTGATGTCGAGCACCGTCACGTCCGCCTGGCCGCGTGACGCCTCGACGATGCGGAAGGCGATGTCGCCCGTGCCGCCGGCCACGTCGAGCGCCGTATAGCCGGGCCGCTTCGAAGGCGACAGCCAGGCCACCATGGCGTCCTTCCACAGCCGGTGCAGGCCCGCCGACATCAGGTCGTTCATCGTGTCGTAGCGTTCGGCGACGCGGTGGAACACCGTGTTGACCAGCCCCTGCTTCTCGCCCTCGCCAACCTGGCGGAAACCGTAAGCGGTCTCCATGCCGCCTTGCGCGGTGGTACGCTGTTCCGACATTGCAACCCTTTCAAAAACGCCCGGACCATAGCCCATCGGCAGCCATGGCGCTATTATCAAAAGCGCGATGAACAGCCGCGCCGGCGGCCGGTCGATAACGGAGCCGAGATGGTCGCCAAAGCCGAGCTTCACTGCCACATCGAAGGAGCCGCGTCGCCCGATCTGGTGGTCGTGCAGGCGCGAAAATACGGCGTCGATACATCGTCCTTCCTCAGGGACGGCGCCTATATCTGGCATGATTTCACCAGCTTCCTCGCCGCCTATGACGCCGCCGCCGGCCTGTTTCGCACCGAGGAGGATTACGCGTTGCTGGCGGAGGATTATCTGACCGGCCTGGCGCGCGACGGCGCGATCTATTCCGAGATCTTCATCTCCCCCGACCATGCCGGGAAGGCCGGCCTGTCGCCCGGCGCCTATGCCGACGCGCTCGGCGAGGGGATCGTCCGGGCGCGCGCCTCGACCGGCATCGAGGGACGCATGATCGTCACGGGCATACGCCATTTCGGCGCTTCATCGGTGATGGCGGCGGCGCGTTTTGCCGCCGGTTGCGGGCACAGGCTGGTGACCGGCTTCGGCATGGCCGGCGAAGAACGGTTCGGCCACCCGCGCGATTACGTAGGCGCCTTCGACATGGCCCGCGAGGCGGGCCTCGGCACTACCGTTCATGCCGGCGAGCTGGCCGGCTGGGAGAGCGTCGCTGCCGCCCTCGACCATATCCGCCCGGCGCGCATCGGCCACGGCGTGCGCGCCATCGAGAATCCCGACCTGGTGCGCCGCCTGGCCGATGAGCGGGTGGTGCTGGAGGTCTGCCCGGTTTCCAACGTCACGCTCAAGGTCTTCGCCGATTTCGCCAGCCACCCCTTGCCGCAATTGCTGGCGGCGGGTTGCCGCGTGACTCTCAACTCCGACGACCCGCCGCACTTTCACACCTCGCTCGCCCACGAATATGCGGTCGCGGCGCGGGTCTTCGATCTGGACGACAACGCCCTGGCCGGATTGACGCGGACGGCGCTGGAAGCGGCGTTCATCGACGAGGCGACGCGCGCTATGCTGCTGCGTCGTCTCGGCGACAAAGCTGTGGCTCCGTAAGCCAGACGGTATGCCGCGCGGCATCGAGCCGTTAAGATCGACCGGAACAACGGATTTACAGGGAACAGCACATGCAGGGCGTCACCGTCGTCGACCATCCGCTTGTCCAGCACAAGCTGACCATCATGCGCGACAAGGAAACCTCGACGGCCGGGTTCCGCCGGCTGCTGCGCGAGATTTCGCTTCTGCTCTGCTACGAGGTGACGCGCGACCTGGAGCTGACGACCCGCAAGATCGAGACGCCGATGGAGATCATCGACGCGCCGACACTGGAAGGCAAGAAGCTGGTGTTCGCCTCGGTGTTACGCGCCGGTAACGGTTTACTGGACGGTATGCTCGACCTGGTGCCGGCGGCCCGTGTCGCCCATGTCGGCCTGTACCGCGATCATGATACGTTGCAGGCGGTCGAGTACTTCTTCAAGGCGCCGAGCGATCTGGCCAACCGGCTGGTGATCGTCGTCGATCCGATGCTGGCGACGGCCAATTCGGCGATCGCCGCCGTCGACAAGCTGAAGGAACGCGGTGCCACCAATCTGCGCTTTCTCTGCCTGCTGGCAGCACCGGAGGGCCTGGAGCGTTTCCGCGCCGCGCATCCCGACGTGCCGGTCTTCACCGCTTCGATCGACCGTAAGCTTAACGAGAAGGGCTACATCGTTCCCGGCCTGGGTGACGCCGGCGACCGTATGTACGGCACGAAATAACCGTAGCTTAACCAAGCCACGCGGTTCGCTGCTACCGTTAAAACTACGATGACCATACGCGCATAGACTGTATCCGCTTACGGTTGGGATGGCGTCTATGTTTCGCAAACTGCTCATGCTGGGTGCCGTCGTTGGAGCCGCAGCGGCCGTGCCGGCGCTCTATCAGAACGACCCGGATTTCTACCGGACTTTGCTGCGCAGCACGCTCGCCGACGATACGGCCGAAGAACAGGCAGAAGCGCCGCGCAACGTGGCGCTCAATCGCCTGGAGATGAACGGCAAGACCTCGGTTCTGCTTGGCAAGAAAGTCAGCATCGCGGCCGACACGCGCGGCCATTATATGGGTCGCTTCAAGCTGAACGGCCGTGAGATCAGGGCGATGGTCGACACCGGCGCCACCTACATCGCCATCAACAGATCGACGGCCCGTCGCATCGGCCTGCGGCTTTCGCCGGGCGACTTCAAATACAAGGTCAGCACCGCCAATGGCCAGACGAAAGCCGCCGCGGCGATGATCGAGACGCTGCAGATCGGCCGCATCTTCCTGGAGAATATCGATGCGGTCGTGCTCGAGGACCAGGCCCTGGACGGCGTTCTGATCGGCATGAGCTTCCTCAAGCGCCTGGCGCGCTATCAGGTGGAGAACGGCGAGCTGGTCCTCGAACAGTAACCGTTGGCTTACTGGTAATGGCGTCCGGACCTTACGTATCGCCACCATACTCGGCGACGCCCCCCGAGGATGACGAGTGTTTGGGAGGAACGATGTCGATCGCCAGCCTCGGCGTTTGACACAAACCCCTCTGCAATTCGTCATCCTCGGCCCCCGAGCCGAGGATCCATGCCGGAACGTCGGGCAGGTGCGTGCGGCGAGCGGGATCAATCGGGCGGTGTGGGGCCTGATGTCGTGTTCGCGCTACGTATCGCTTACCACCCGCCGCAGTATCGCCCTGCCGGCGCGCGGCTTGTCCTCCGCGATCCCGTAGGCCGCCCGCACCGCCGCCACAGCGCGCTCCGCGTCGCCGGCGGCGCTTGCATGGACCATGGCCAGCGGTTCGCCGCGCCGCACCTCGGCGCCGATCGGCAGGCAGTCGGTCAGGCCGACCGAATGATCGATCGCATCCTCCGGCCTCAGCCGTCCGCCGCCCAGCTCGATGACCGCCACGCCCAGCGCCCGCGTCGCGATGCGCCCGACGAAGCCGTCGCGCTCGGCGGTTGCCGGCAACAGCACTTTTGCCTTGGGCAGGTATTGCTCCGCAGTCTCGACGAAGTCGGCTGGCCCGCCGAGCGCCCGCACCATCCGGCCGAACCGCTCTGCGGCAGCACCGCTGGAGAGCGCCGCCTGCGCACGCACCAGGGCATCCTTGGCCGTGCCGGCGATGCGTGTCGCCAGAAGCATTTCGGCTGCCAGCGCCAGGGTCACCTGTTCGAGGCGTTTGTCGCGTTTGCGCCCGGTGAGGAAATCGACGGCGTTGCGCACCTCGACGGCATTGCCCGCCGCCGATGCCAGCGGCTCGTTCATGTCCGTCAGGAGCGCCGTGGCCGGCAGGCCGGCGCTGTCGGCCACACTCACCAGATTGTCGGCCAGCTTTCGCGCGCCGCGCGCGTCCGCCATGAACGAGCCATTGCCGGACTTCACGTCGAGCACCAGTGACGAAAGTCCCGCGGCGAGCTTCTTCGACAGGATCGAGGCGGTGATCAGCGGGATCGATTCGACCGTTCCCGTCACATCGCGCACCGCGTAGAAGCGCTTGTCGGCCGGCGCCAGGTCGCCCGTCTGGCCGATGATGGCGCATCCCACATCGCGCACGGTCCTGGCAAACAGCCTGTCGTCCGGCTGGCTGGTGTAGCCGGGGATCGAATCCATCTTGTCGAGCGTGCCGCCCGTGTGGCCGAGGCCGCGGCCGGAGATCATCGGCACGAAGGCGCCGCAGGCCGCCACGATCGGCGCCAGCATCAGCGAGACATTGTCGCCGACGCCGCCGGTGGAATGCTTGTCGGTGACCGGGCCGGGCAGGTCGGACCAGTCGAGCACCTTGCCGGAATCGCGCATGGCCATGGTCAGGGCGGCGCCCTCCTCGGCATTCATGCCGTTGAGAAAGATCGCCATGGCGAGCGCCGCCACTTGCCCTTCGCTCCAGGTGCCGTGGGACAGGCCATGGGCGAAATCGGCGATGTCCGCCTTCGACAGAATGCCGCCGTCACGCTTGTTGCGAATGATCTCCTGCGGCAGCATCGCAGCCCTCAGCCTTCCGGCAGGCCGTCGGCGCAGAGCTGGCCGAGGATTCTCGCCAGGCGCTGGCCGCCGATTGGCGCCATGTCCTTGGTCTCCTGGTGCGACAGCTCGCCGGCGCTCATGCCGGCGCCGAGATTGGTGATGACCGAGCAGGCGGCGACCCTGAGGCCGAAATAGCGCGCCAGGATGACCTCCGGCACGGTCGACATGCCGACCGCGTCGGCGCCCAGCACGCGCGCCATGCGGATTTCCGCCGGCGTTTCGAAGTTCGGCCCGGAGAACCACATGTAGACGCCCCTGTGCAACTCCACCCCGGCCTTTTCGGCCGCCGCCGCCAGGGCGTCGCGCAGGCCCGCGTCATAGGCTTCGCTCATGCCGACGAAACGGCGGTCGCTCGCCTCGCCGATCAGCGGGTTGGCGCCGGAGAAATTGATGTGGTCGTCGAGCATCATGACGGAGCCGGGCGGCATCTCCTCTCGCAGCGATCCCGCCGCGTTGGTCAGGATCAGGGTCGTCACGCCGATGCCCCACAAGGCCTCCAGCGCCGGGCGCATCGCCGCCGGGTCGCCATGCTCGTAATAGTGCGACCGTCCCGCCAGCATGACGACGTGGGTGCCGGCAAGCTTGCCGGCGACGATCTCGCCGGCATGGCCGGTGACGCCGCTGTGCGGAAACCCCGGTAAATCCCCATAGGCAAACCGAACCGGGTTCTCGACCGCGTCCACCAGGCCGCCGAGGCCGGAGCCGAGCACCAGGCCAAGGCGCGGAGCGAGCCCTTCCAGCCGCTCCGTTAACAGGTCGATCGCCTCTTTCATTTGCCGTCCTCGAACGAGAAGCCGCGTGGGAAGACGGCGGAAAAAGGCACGGTTTCCAGCACGCCATCGGTATCGCACAGATGCAGCACCGCATCCTCGGCGGCGAATTCCGCCAGCCGCTGCCGGCAACCGCCGCACGGCATGATCTTCGCCATTTTCTCCGCCACGACGGCGATCTCCGTCACCTTGCCCCCGCCGGCCATGACCATGTGGCCGAGCGCCGTCGTCTCGGCGCACCAGCCCTCCGGATAGGAGGCGTTCTCGATGTTGCAGCCGGCATGAATGGCGCCGGCCTTGGTCTTCACCGCCGCGCCGACGGGAAACTGCGAATAGGGCGCGTGGGCATGCGACATGGCGGCCTTGGCCGCGGCGAAAAGATCGTCGGCGCTCATCAGCGCTCCTTCACATAGGGCACGCCGCCGGCGCGCGGGGGAATGGCCTTGCCGATGAAGCCGGCAAGCAGCACCACGGTCAGCACATAGGGCAGGGCCTGCATGAACTGCACCGGCACCTGGCCGATCAGCGGCAGCGGCGTGCCCTGGACGCGGATGGCGAAGGCGTCGAGGAAGCCGAACAGCAGGCAGGCGAACATCACCGGCACCGGCTTCCATTTGGCGAAGATCAGCGCTGCCAGCGCGATGAAGCCGCGGCCCGCCGTCATGTCCTTCACGAAGCCGGCATTCTGCGCCAGCGAAAGATAGCTGCCGGCCATGCCGGTCAGGATGCCGGTGCAGATCACGGCGCGATAGCGCAGCCAGGAAACGGAGATGCCCGCCGTGTCGACCGCCGCCGGGTTTTCGCCGACAGCCCGCAGGCGCAGGCCGAAGCGCGTGCGAAACAGCACCCACCAGGTGAAGGGAACGAGCAGGAAGGCCGCATAGACGAGCAGCGAATGGCCCGACAGGAGTTCCGAATAGATTTCGCCGAGGATCGGCACGTCGCGCACCGCATCGGCAAACGGCAGTTCGATGGCGCCGAAGCGGCCGCCGGCCGACAGGGACGGCGTGCGCCCGCCCTGGCGGAACCAGGCCTGGCCGAGAATGATGGTCGAGCCGGCGGCGATGAAGTTGATGGCGACGCCCGAGACGATCTGGTTGCCGCGATGGGTGATCGAGGCAAAGCCGTGCACCAGCGCCAGGAAGATCGAAATGAGCATCGCCGCCCCCAGTCCGGCCCAGGCCGAGCCGGTGACGGCGGCGGCAGCGCCGGCGGCGAATGCGCCGGCCAGCATCTTGCCTTCCAGGCCGATGTCGAACACGCCGGAGCGCTCCGAATAGAGGCCGGCCAGCGCCGCCAGAAGCAGCGGCACGGACAGCCGCACGGTGGAATCGAGAAGCAGGATCAGCGTGTGGAAGAAATCCATCTCAGCCACCCTCCCCCTGGCGCGCCTCGGCGCCCATGGAGCGCGGGCTGAGGCTGGCGATCGCCGCCTGCAACGTCGGCCGGAACATGTGCTCCAGCGCGCCGGCGAAGAGGATGACGAGACCCTGGATGATGACGATCATGTCGCGTGAGATGTTGGGCATCTCGAAGGCGAGTTCGGCGCCGCCCTGGTAGAGCATGCCGAACAGGATGGCCGCCGGCACGATGCCCGCCGGATGCGAGCGGCCCATCAGCGCCACGGCGATGCCGACGAAGCCGGCGCCGGTGACGAAATCGATCTGCAGCCGGTTCTGGTCGCCCATCACCGGGTTGAGCGCCATCATGCCGGCCAGCGCGCCGGAGATCAGCATGGCGATGATGATGATCTTCGTTTCGCTGACGCCGGCATAGCGCGCCGCCTTGGGGCTGAAGCCGCGCATGCGGATTTCATAACCGAGCCGCGTGCGCCAGATCAGCACCCAGACCAGGAAGGCGGCCAACAGCGCCAGCAGGAAGGACAGGTTGAACGGCGCCGAGCGCACCGACAGGCCGAGCGCCTCCAGCATCCAGTTGAGCTTGGGCAGGTGACCGCCCTCGACGAAGGTGCGCGTCTGCGGCGCCTGGCTGCCGGCGGGTTTCAACACATTGACCAGCAGATAGACCATCAGGCTGGCGGCGATGAAGTTGAACATGATCGTCGTGATGACGATGTGCGAGCCGCGCTTGGCCTGGAAATAGGCCGGGATGAAGGCCCAGGCCGCGCCGAAAACGGCCGCGCCCGCCACGGCCAGCGGAAACACCAGCCACCATGGCAGGATGCTGTCGAAGGCGAGACACACCACGGCGACGCCCAGCCCGCCGACATAGGCCTGCCCCTCGCCGCCGATGTTGAACAGGCTGCAATGGAAGGCGACGGCGACGGCCAGGCCGGTGAAGATGAAGCTCGTCGCGTAATACAGCGTATAGGCGATGTTCTGTCCGCGCCCGAGCGCCCCGTCGACCAGGATGACGGCGGCACGGAACGGATTTTCGCCGACCAGCATCACCACCAGCCCGGCCACCAGGAAGGCGACGGCGAGGTTGATCAGCGGAATCAGCCCGTAATCGGCCCAGGCGGGCAGTTTCGCGTAGGGCGCGCTCATTCCGCCGCCTCCTTTTCCTCGACGCCGGCCATCAGCAGGCCAAGTTCGGCTTCGCTGGCATCGGGTCCGCGCTCACCGACGATGCGGCCGGCGAACATGACGAGGATGCGGTCCGACAGCGAGCGGATCTCGTCCAGCTCGACGGAGACGAGCAGAACCGCCTTGCCCTGGTCGCGCATGTCGATCAGCCGCTTGTGGATGAACTCGATGGCGCCCACATCGACGCCGCGCGTCGGCTGGCCGACGATCAGCACCTTCGGGTCTTGCTCCATTTCGCGCGCCAGCACGATCTTCTGCTGGTTGCCGCCGGAGAAATTGGCCGTCTTCAGCCGGCAGTCGGCGGGGCGGATGTCGTATTTCTCGATCTTCTCGCGCGCGTCGTTGCGGATCGCCGCAATATCGAGGAACGGGCCGTTCAGATATTTCGCCTGCCGGTGATAGCCGAGCATGGCGTTCTCGTTTTCCTCGAAGGGCAGCACCAGGCCGACATGATGCCGGTCCTCGGGCACATGCGCCATGCCGCGCTGGCGCAGGTCGGCCGGGTCCGCCTCGCCCGTCAGCGCCACCGGCACGCCATCCAGCGTCACCGTGCCGGAAACGGCCTTCTGCACGCCCGACACGGCATCGAGCAACTGCGACTGGCCGTTGCCGGCCACCCCGGCGATGCCGACGATCTCGCCGGCCCGCACGTCGAGCGACACATTGTCGACCATGGTGACGCCGCGCGAATCCTTGACCGTCAAATTCTTCACCGACAGCATCACGCCGCCGGGCTTCGCCTCGCCCTTCTCGACGCTGAGCAGCACGCGGCGGCCGACCATCAGCTCGGCCAGCTCCTCGACCGTCGTTTCGGAGGTTTTGCGCGTCGCCACCATCGCCCCCTGGCGCATGACCGACACATTGTCGGTGATGGCCATGATCTCGCGCAGCTTGTGCGTGATGAGGATGATGGTCTTCCCTTCGTCCTTCAATTGCCGGAGGATGCGGAACAGATGGTCGGCCTCCGCCGGGGTCAACACGCCGGTCGGCTCGTCGAGGATGAGGATTTCGGCGCCGCGATAGAGCGCCTTGAGGATTTCCACGCGCTGCTGCAGGCCGACGGACAGGTCCTCGATCACCGCGTCGGGATCGACCTCCAGCCCGTAGTCGCGCTCCAGCCGTTCCAGCTCCGAACGCGCCTTGGCGATGGAGGTGTTGAGCAATGCCTCGCCTTCGGCGCCCAGGATGACGTTTTCCAGGACGGTGAAGTTCTCCACCAGCATGAAGTGCTGATGGACCATGCCGATGCCGAGCGCGATGGCCGCGCTGGGCGTGTTGATGGTGACGGGCTTGCCGCCCACCTGGATGCGGCCCCGGTCCGCCTGGTAGAAACCGTAGAGGATCGACATCAGCGTCGATTTTCCGGCGCCGTTCTCGCCGATGATGCCGTGGATCGTCCCGGCGGTGATCTTGAGGTCGATGTTGCGGTTTGCGTGAACCGCGCCAAAGCTCTTGCTGATGCCGTTGAGCTCGATTGCCGTGTGCGCCATCGGCGGCCCATTTCCCCGATTTTTTTATCGTTTGGTCAATGAATTATCATGCGGGTCCATTCGTGCCAACCGCCCGAAAGATACCGAGGATAACACTCTCGACAAAAGCGGGCCGGCTTGTCAATTTCCCCGGGCGATTTGCGCTACAACATTCAGGGATTGCCGCGGCCATGAACGAAGACAGGCTGACAAAGCTGGAAATGCTGGCCGCCGAGCAGGAAAAGACCATCGAGGAGCTTTCCGCCGAGCTGACGCGGCAGTGGAAGGAGACGGAGCGGCTGCAGACCAAGCTCGACCGCCTGACCGAGCGCTTCCTGGCGCTGGAGGAGCAGACCGCGCCCGACGTGCCGGTGACCAAGCCGCCGCATTGGTGAGGGGAGGCATTTGCCGCGTCGTGACGGCGCTCCATCCTCATCCGGAACGGTCGGCCGGCTCCCAAAGCTCGATCGGATTGCCCTCGGGGTCGTGGATGCGGGCAAAACGGCCGACTTCCGAATCCCATTCGGCGCGGGTCTCGACGGCGATGCCGGCGGCCTTCAACTGGGCGATCATCGCATCGAGATCGCCAACGCGGAAATTGACCATCCATTGCTGCTCTGAACGGCCGAAATACTTGGTATCGTGCGAGAACGGGCCATAGATCGTCGGCCCGGCCTCCTGTTTCCAGACGGTCTCGAACAGGCTGTCGACGCCGAGATGCTCCTGATACCAGGCGGCCAGTTCCTGCGGGTCGCGTCCGCGAAAGAACAAGCCGCCTATGCCGGTTACTTTCTGTTTCATGGCGCCGTTCCAATTCTACCTGGAGGAAGAGTTATAGCCGATGGGCGCGTTCCTGAAAGGGCGGAGGGTGGCGGCGGGCCGATTGTTTGCTAAGTCTTGGGATGCGTCATCCTGCCTTGCCCAAGGAGCATCGAATCTATGGAAAAGCCTCGCCTTCCGATCTCAGGCACATGCCGCTGCGGCCGTGTCGAGATCGAAATCTCCGCCCCGCCGATCATGACCGCCGCATGCCACTGCCGGGGCTGCCAGCGCATGAGCGCCAGCGCCTACTCCCTGACGGTGATGATCCCCGGCCAGGCCTTTCGCGTGACGAAGGGCGAGCCGGTCAAGGGCGGCATCAAGGGCCCGCAACTCGACCATTACTGCTGCCCGTCCTGCATGACATGGATGTTCACCCGCATCGCCGGTGTCGACGATTTCGTCAATGTGCGCCCGACCATGTTCGACGACATGCCGTGGAACAGGCCTTTCATCGAGACGATGACGGCCGACAAATTGTCCTGGGTGGAAACGCCCGCCCGGCATCGCTATGAGGGCTTCCCGCCGGTCGAGGAGTTCCCGCAGCTCCTGGAGGAATTCGCCCGCAGCCTGTGAGCGGACGAGACTGCTACAAAGCAAAAAGCCCCGCCGGATCACTCCGGCGGGGCTCTTCGTTTCACGCGTGAGCGCGAGACTTATTCGTCGTCGCCGCCCTGCTTCTTCAACGCCGCGCCGAGGATGTCGCCGAGCGAAGCGCCGGAATCGGTCGAGCCGTACTGGGCAACCGCTTCCTTCTCTTCGGCGATTTCCAGCGCCTTGATCGAAACGCTGATCTTGCGCGTCTTCTTGTCGAACATGGTGACGCGGGCATCGACCTTCTGGCCGACGGAGAAGCGCTCGGGGCGCTGCTCGTCGCGGTCGCGCGACAGGTCGTTGCGCTTGATGAAGGCATCGACATCGTGGTCGACGAGCTTGACTTCTAACCCGCCTTCCTTGACGCCGGTCACCTCGCAGGTGACGACTGCGCCCTTGCGCAGGTCGCCGGAAGCCGCCGCCTCGCCGATGGCGTCGCGGCCGAGCTGCTTGATGCCGAGGGAGATGCGCTCCTTGTCGACGTCGACGTCGAGAACCTGCGCCTGCACCACGTCGCCGCGGTTATATTCCTCGATCACCTGCTCGCCCGGACGGTTCCAGTCGAGATCGGAGAGATGGACCATGCCGTCCACATCGCCGTCCAGGCCGATGAACAGGCCGAATTCGGTCTTGTTCTTGACCTCGCCCTCGACGACGGAGCCCGCCGAATGGGTGCGCGCGAAGGCTTCCCACGGGTTTTCCAGCGTCTGCTTCAGGCCGAGCGAGATGCGGCGCTTGACCGGATCGACCTCGAGCACCACCACTTCGACTTCCTGCGTGGTCGACAGGATCTTGCCCGGATGGACGTTCTTCTTCGTCCAGGACATCTCCGAGACGTGGATCAGGCCTTCGATGCCCGGCTCCAGCTCGACGAACGCGCCGTAGTCTGTGATGTTGGTGACGCGGCCGAGAACCTTCTTGCCAAGCGGGTACTTGCCGCCGATGCCGTCCCACGGATCGGCTTCGAGCTGCTTCATGCCCAGCGAGATGCGGTGCGTTTCCTGGTTGATGCGGATGATCTGCACCTTGACCGTCTGGCCGATGTTGAGGATTTCGGTCGGATGGTTGACGCGGCGCCATGCCATGTCGGTGACGTGCAGCAGGCCGTCAATGCCGCCGAGATCGACGAACGCACCGTAATCGGTGATGTTCTTGACCACGCCTTCGACCACCTGGCCCTCTTCGAGGTTCTGGACGATCTCCGAGCGCTGCTCGGCGCGGCTCTCTTCGAGAACCGTGCGGCGCGAAACGACGATGTTGCCGCGGCGCTTGTCCATCTTGAGGATTTCGAAAGGCTGCGGCGTGTGCATCAGCGGAGTGACGTCGCGGATCGGCCGGATGTCGACCTGGCTGCGCGGCAGGAAGGCCACGGCGCCGTCCAGATCGACGGTGAAGCCGCCCTTGACCTGGTTGAAGATGAAGCCTTCGACGCGCTCTCCATTGGCGAACTTGACTTCCAGCTTGACCCAGCTTTCCTCGCGGCGCGCCTTGTCGCGCGACAGCATGGCCTCGCCCAGCGCGTTCTCGATGCGCTCGACATAGACTTCGACTTCATCGCCGACCTTGAGGTCGGAATCCTTGCCCTTGGCGCCGAATTCCTTCAGCGGCACGCGGCCCTCGACCTTCAGGCCGACATCGATGATCGCCATGTCTTTTTCGATGGCGGTGACGATGCCCTTGACGACTGCGCCTTCGGCGGCGTCGCGCTCGGAGAAGGATTCTTCGAGAAGGCTCGCGAAATCATCGCGAGACGGATTGAGTTCTGACATTGATGCTCCTGAATTGCCCCGTTTCGAGCGGGGCGGCGCCGGTGGTTCGTGTTGCGTTTCACCTGCCTTGCATCCGAGCGGATCGCTCTGAAGCCGCGAAGCGGCAAATCCGGCGCATGAGAATGCGAGGCAGGCGGTTCTTCAGTTCGCGTTCCGCTCGATGCGCTTGGCATCGATGATGGCTGAGGCCGCACGGAACGCCGTCTCTATATCCATTTCGCTCGTATCGAGCAAGTGGGCGTCTTGCGCGGGTTTGAGCGGGCTGGCCGCCCGTTCCGTGTCGCGTGCGTCGCGGCGCTGGATATCGGCCAGGATTCCGGCGTAGTCGGCGGTGCCGCCGCCGGCCTCGATCTCGCGCCAGCGGCGGGCGGCGCGCACCTCGGCGGTGGCGATGACATAGAGCTTCACATCGGCGTCCGGGCACACCACCGTGCCGATGTCGCGCCCGTCGAGCACGGCGCCCGGCGGCGTGACGGCGAAGGCGCGCTGCTTGTCGACCAGGGCCTGGCGCACGGCCGGCATGACGGCGATCTTCGACGCCGCCTCGCCGATCCCGTGCGCTGACAGCACGGCGCGGTCGAGCCCGCCGAGGTCGAGCCCGTGGGCCGTCTCCTCGGCAACGCTTTCATCGTCCAACGGCAGGCCGGCATCGAGAAGCGCCTTTGCGACCCCGCGATAGGTTAATCCCGTGTCGAGATGCCTCAACCCGTACCGGGCGGCAAGCTTGCGGGCCAGCGTTCCCTTGCCGGAGGCGGCCGGTCCGTCGATGGCGATCAGCAATGGTCAGGCTCCTTGCGCGGTTGATGGGCCGGTGTTTTCGACGCGATGATCTAGGTCCTGACCCTAGGGGCTGGCGATCAGCTTCACGCCGAAGGCGATCAGCGCTGCGCCGACCAGGGCATCGAACACCCGTCGGATGCGGATAAAGCCGCGACACACCACGGGCAAGCGGAAAAATACCGAAACCAGGCCCCACCACAGCGTCGAGACGATCACGGCGGTCAGGACGGCGCCGGCAAACAATCCGACCGGGCTTGCCGGCGGGATCATCACGCCGAACAGGCTGGCATAGTAGGCGATCACCTTGGGATTGGAGATGTTGGTGACGAAACCGGCGCGCAACGCGCCCATCGGCCCGATATCCGCGCCGCCTCTGTCGATGCTGTCCAGCCCGGCCTGGCCGCGCCACGCCGAGCGCAGCATCTTGAAGCCGAACCAGGCGAGGTAGGCGCCGCCCACAACGCGGATCGCCACCGGCAGCCACGGAAAGGCATTGAGCGCAGTGCCCAGGCCGGCAGCGGCAAATGACGACCACACCAGCGTCGCCGCGACGACGCCGATGACGACGAACAGCCCGTTGCGTGGATCCGGCGAGTTGGCATGACCGGCGACAACGAAGAGCGTCGGGCCGGGACTCGATATGGCGAAGAAATGAATGGTCGCAATGCCGAGCAGAATATGCATCTGGTCCATGACCGGTCCCCTCATCCTTGTTTGGGAACGGATCATAGTCGAGCGCAAACCGGCCTGCCACGGCCGGCAAACACATCCTGACAGGACTTGACGCGACGCTACACCGACCGCGTGATGCCGCCGTCGATGCGGATGTTCTGGCCGGTGATATAGCCCGATTTCTCGCTGGCGAGGAACAGGATCAGCTCCGAGACTTCATCGACGCTGCCATAGCGGCCCATCGGTATGCGCGCGCGGCGGTCTTCCTTTTCCGGCAGGGAATCGATGAAGCCCGGCAGCACGTTGTTCATGCGGATGTTGTCGGCGGCATATGTGTCGCAGAACAGCTTGGTGAAGGCGGCAAGCCCGGCGCGGAACACGCCGGAGGTCGGAAACGCCTCTTCCGGCTCGAAGGTCGCATAGGTCGAGATGTTGACGATCGAGCCCGATTTCTGCGCCTGCATGATCGGCGCCACCAGCCGCGTGGCGCGCACCACGTTGAGCAGGTAGAATTCCATGCCGAGCTGCCAGTCGGCGTCGGAAATCTCCAGCACCGCGCCCTTTGGCCCGTGGCCGGCGCCATTCACCAGCACGTCGACGCGGCCGAAGCGCCGCATCGTCTCCTCGGTGAAGCGCGTCAGATCGTCGACCGAGCGGTTGGACCCGGTAAAGCCCAGCCCGCCCAGTTCGCCCGCCAGCGCCTCGCCCTTGCCGGACGACGACAGGATGGCCACCTCATAGCCGCTCGCCGCCAATGTCCTGGCCGCCCCGGCGCCCATGCCGCTGCCGCCGCCGACGATCATTGCCACTTTCTCAGCGCTCATCTTGGCCTCCTCCGGAATTGTCTTTCAGCGATGGCGTTTCAGTCGATCCGCGCGCCCAGACGGCGCATCAGGTCGGTGAAATCGGGGAAACTCGTGGCGATCATGGCCTGGTCGTCGATGGTCACCGGCTTTTGCGCCGCCAGTCCCATGACCAGGAAGCTCATGGCGATGCGGTGGTCGAGATGGGTTTCCACCGTGCCGCCGCCCAGCCCCTTGCCGCCCGGCTGTCCGGTGACGGCAAGCGTCGCCTCGCCCTCGACGCAGTCGACGCCATTGACCTTCAGCCCGTTGGCGACCGCCGACAGCCGGTCCGATTCCTTGACCCGCAGCTCCTCCAGCCCCTGCATCAGCGTTTCGCCCTCGGCGAAGCAGGCGGCGACGGCCAGCACCGGATATTCGTCGATCATCGACGGCGCGCGCTCGGCCGGTACGATGACGCCCTTCAGCTCCGAGCCGCGCACGCGCAGGTCGGCCACGTCCTCGCCGCCCTCGTTGCGCCGGTCGACGATCGTGATGTCGGCGCCCATCTCCAGAAGCGTGGTCAGCAGCCCGGTGCGCGTCGGGTTCATCAGCATGTTCTCGATGATCACGTCGGAACCCGGCACGATGACCGCCGCCACCAGCGGAAACGCCGCCGAGGAAGGGTCGCCCGGCACGGCGATGGTTTGCCCGGTCAGCCGGGGCTGGCCCTCGATGCGGATGTGGCGCACGCCGTCCCCGTCGATGTCCACCTGGAGCGACGCGCCGAAGCCGGCCAGCATCTTCTCCGTGTGATCGCGTGTCGCCACCGGCTCGATGACCGTCGTGATGCCCGGCGCGTTCAACGCGGCGATGAGTACGGCGGATTTGACCTGCGCCGAGGGCATCGGCACGCGATAGGTGATCGGCGCGGCGTGTTTCGGCCCGCGCAGCGTGATCGGCAGCCGGTCGCCCGGCTCGGCGGCAAGCACCTGCAGGCCCATCTCGCGCAGCGGATCCAGCACGCGGCCCATCGGCCGTTTCGACAGCGAGGCATCGCCGATGAAGCGGGTTTCCATGTCGTAGGAGCCGACAAGACCCATGGTCAGCCGCACGCCGGTGCCGGCATTGCCGAAATCGAGCGCCTCTTTCGGCTCGAGCAGTGCGCCATTGCCGGTTCCCGACACCACCCATTCATCGCCCCGCCGTTCGATCTGCGCGCCCATCGCCCGCATTGCCGCGCCGGTGCGCAGCACGTCCTCGCCTTCCAGCAGCCCCGTGATGCGTGTTTGGCCGGCGGCCAGCCCGCCGAACATCAGGGCGCGGTGCGAGATCGACTTGTCGCCCGGCACGCGGGCGCGACCGGTCAGGGATTCGGATTTTGCGGCGCTGAGCGGGCGCGGTGCGGCGTCGTGCATTCTTTGGTCCTTGACGATGGCCAGTTTGCCTGTCGTACGGGCAATTGATTCCAAGATTTCCGGGGCTCGCTCTAGCATGCTGGTGATAGCGGGTCATCCCCCGGTTGACGGATGGACGGTCTCGGGGTTGAAAGGGAGCATGCTCAAGGGAGGAGGTCTGTTTCCCGGGCGATCCATTATACCAATCTATTAGGCTTTGACAGGCGCGCGACTTGCCGTTATGGGGACGAAAATTTTCAAGAAGGCAAAGTGCGCTTCAGGTGTCGGCAGCGATGGAGCCGTCGCAGGCTGGACCGACCGCAAGACGATGAGGCAGCAAGGTGGTTAAACCGGAACTCGGAACGAAACGCGTCTGCCCGGAAACGGGCCGCAAGTTCTATGATCTCAACAAGGACCCGATCGTATCGCCCTATACGGGCCAGTCCTATCCTCGCAGCTATTTCGATGCTGGCGTCGACAAGATGATCGATGAGGAAGAAGACGAGGTCGAGGAGGAGGATGCTCCTGAGGTCGTTTCCCTCGAGGACGCCGATGAAGAGGTCTCTTCGGGCGACAAGGCGGAGATCCCGGATATCGACGGCGATGATGACGACGATGTCGATCTCGGTGACGACGACGACGCCACCTTCCTCGCAGAGGACGAGGACGAGGAAGACGACGACGTCAAGGACTTCATCGGCGTCGGCGACGACGACGAGGATCGTTGATCGGCACGGACTTCACGGAAGAACGTCCCGGCCTTCGCCCCAACCTTCGCCGACGCGCGGCGAACAAGCGAAAAACGGGGCTTGATCTTCCTGGCGGGCAGGTTTAGAAGCCGCCCACACGGTTGGCCCGACGGGCCGGCCGGAACCTCTTCGCCGGAAACGGCGGCCGGCGCATTACCATACAGCGTGTCGCCGGACAGTGTGGGGCCATAGCTCAGTTGGGAGAGCGCTTGAATGGCATTCAAGAGGTCGTCGGTTCGATTCCGATTGGCTCCACCAATCTCCATATCTCAGGGCAGTTCGCTTCGCTCACGCCTCCGATGGGGCGGGCGAAAGCCCGGGCCGCAGTCGCGGCCTTGTTTCGGTTCGAGGATTCTCCTCTCGCCTCCACCAAATTCTCATCTGTGAGTGGTTGTTTCGGCCAGCGATGGCTTGATCTGGCCGGCCGGCAGTGGCTGCGCCCGCCCTTGTATTTCGCCGCCGTATGGGCGAAGGGATGCGCGCCGTCAGCAATGAGGGCAAGGCTTCATCCGCTCTGGAGTTCCGTTCCGTGAAAACCCTGACCATCCGCCGCCCCGATGATTGGCATCTGCATCTGCGCGACGGCGCGGTTCTCGAAGCCGTCTTGCCGCACTCCTCGGCCGATTTCGCCCGCGCCATCATCATGCCGAACCTGGTGCCGCCGGTGGTCACGACCAGCGATGCGCGGGCCTATCGCGCGCGCATCATGGCGGCGCTGCCGGAAGGGCATGACTTCACCCCGCTGATGACGCTCTACCTGACCGAGCAGACCGAGGCCGACGACGTCGCCGCCGGCGTGCGCGATGGCCTCATCAAGGCGCTCAAGCTCTATCCCGCCGGCGCGACGACCAATTCGCAAAGCGGCGTGCGCGACCTCGCCAAGGTGCAGCCCGTGCTGGAGCGCATGGCCGAACTCGGCATCCCGCTATGCATCCACGGCGAGGTGACGGACCCGGCGATCGACATCTTCGACCGCGAGGCGGCCTTCATCGAGCAGGTTCTGGAGCCGCTGAGGAAGCGCCTGCCGGAGCTGAAGATCGTCATGGAGCATGTGACGACGCGCGACGGCGTGGATTATGTGATGAGCGCCGAGCGCAACCTGGCCGGCACGCTGACGCCGCATCACCTCATCATCAACCGCAATGCGCTGTTGGCCGGCGGCATCCGCCCGCATTATTACTGCCTGCCCGTCGCCAAGCGCGAGGAGCACCGCCTGGCGCTGCGCAAGGCCGCCGCCTCCGGCGACCGCCGCCTGTTCCTCGGCACGGATTCGGCGCCGCATCTCGACCCGATGAAGGAATGCGCCTGCGGCTGCGCCGGCGTCTTCAATTCTGTCAACACGCTCGCCTGCGTGGCGCATGTGTTCGAGGATGAAGGCGCGCTCGACCGGCTGGAGGCCTTCACCTCGCTCAACGGACCGGCCTATTACGGCCTGCCGGCGAATGAGGAACGCATCACGCTGGTGCGGCACGACACGCCGCTCGCCTATCCGAAATCGGTTCACACCGCCGAGGGCGCGATCACAGTTTTCGATCCGATGTTCCCGCTGCATTGGGCCGTGGAAGCCAGCGCCGTCGGCTGACCGCCGCTAGTGGTGCGATCCTGACAGATGGTACCCATCTGTCAGGAAAAATCGCCCCACCAGACCAATAGTTTGCGGGCTGACTTCTCGAAACAGATGGGTACCATCTGTTTCGGTCAGACCACTAGTGTCCTGCCCCAGCCAAACCGTTAGGTTTGGACTGGGACAAGCAGGCCACTAGATTATTGAATCTAGGGCAACTTTGCTTCAATCGAAATGAATGCGAAGCCTTCATTTCGATTGAAGCGTTGCACCAGCTTGTTTGCTTATAATACCCTTGCCGTTGCTTGTCCGTGGTCGACTGGAACTCGACCACGGAAAGCATCGCGATGGGCCGCACACGCCCGCTAGCCTGTCTCACGATCCTCGGCAGCCTTCTTCTTGCCGCCTGCGGCGGCGAGGACGAGACGGAGACCGCCGCGCACACGCCGGGGCCGGCGTTGCCGCCGGCAAAGCCACCACCTTATGGCGGCGGCCAGTATCCGACCTTCGACGCGCAATCGGCGGCACTTTACCGCCAGGGCGCGGAATTCACCCATGCCGACCCGAATGCGGCGCAGGAAAACGGGCTGCGCGCCGGCTTCGGCCAGGAGGCGCTGTGCGCCGGCAGCGGCAATCCCGATTGCGCCAGCGCCTCGGCCTATGGTTTGCAGAACCTCGAATTCGCCCATACGGCGAAACTGCCGGACGGGCGAAACGTGACCGGCGAGGGCACGCTGATCGCCATCGTCGACAATGGCTACCGCACCACGCATCAGGAACTGGCCGGCAAGGAGATCGTCCGCTTCCTCGGCGGCGCCGCGGCGCTCGGCGTCGACAGTCACGGAACGGCGGTGGCATCCGTCGCCGCCGGCAAGGCCGATGGTCGCGGCATGATGGGCGTCGCGCCCGGCGCCGGGCTGCATTTGTCATCCTGGGCCATTGCCGACGATCGTGATCTTCCCGCCCATCTGGCCGCCGCCACGGCCGACGCGGCGGCCCATGGCGCGGTCGTACAGAACAATTCCTGGGGCTGGCAGGCCGAGAAGCCCGCCGATGCGGAAGCGCGCGACTTCGCCCTGTCGGGCGCTTCCGATTATGCCGCCTATTTCGCCGGCCGCCAGGGCGGATCGGCGGCCGGCTGGCGAACGCTGTTTTCCACGTATGACGCGTTCCAGAAGACCGGGGTCCTGGTCTTCGCCAATTCGAATGACGCTGAACTCGGCGACGCCTCCGCCTGGTCGTCCCTGCCGAACTTCGTCCCGCAGCTTGCCGAAGCCTGGATCGCCGTCAGCAACGCCTTGTTCTCCGTCGACGGCAGGACGGGGGCGATCCTCGAGGCCAACCTCTTGTCGGCCCCTTGCGGCTCGGCTGCCCGCTTCTGCCTGACCGCCGACGGCACGCTCGTCGCGCCGGCGCGAAGCAGCGACACGGCCTACCAGCTCGGCACCGGCACCTCCTATGCCGCGCCGCAGGTTTCCGGCGACGTCGCCCTTCTGGCGCAGGCCTTTCCCAATCTCGCCCCGGCCGAATGGACGTCGCGCCTGCTCGCCACCGCGCGGCGCGACTGGCCGGATTTCCAGGCATCGATCGCCGGCGAGACCCGCTTCGCCGCCGGCGTCCGTCGCGCCTATTCGCGGCTGTTCGGGCATGGCGTGCCCGACATGCGGGCCGCGCTGTCGCCCGTCGGCGGCCTGTCCATCGCCAGCGGCAGGACGGTGTTCGACGGCGAAGGAACGCCGCTGGCAGAGGGATTGGTCGGCAACGGGCCGATCATCGGCAACGCCGTCGCCAGGGCGCTCGCTGGCAGGACCGTCATGGTGGTCGACGCGCTCGGCGCCGATTTCTACGTCAGCGGAGCGGTGATGAGCCGGGCAAACTCAAAGCGCGCGCACCCCGGCATGCCTGGTGGCGCCCGGCCGGGGCAGCGTCTGGACCAGGCTTTTGCCTTCACCGGTTCCCTGCCCGCCGAAGCGGGCCCGCTGGCTGAAACGGGGATTGCCAAGCTGCTTTTCTCGCAGGCTTTTGCCGGCCTCGGCGCAGCGCCGGCCTTTTCGCGCCTGATGGCGCTTGGCCCCGATGATTATCTGCAATTCTCCGGTGCGATGGAGCGCTCCGATGCGATGCGTTTTGCCGCTGCCCGCCTCACCGCCCATGCGGGCTTCTCAAGCGAACTGACCTTCTCCGCGGGCCATGACGGCTCCGGTGGCTTGTTCGGATCCCCGACACCCGGCCCCCTGATGGCGGCTGAAGACAGTGGCTATATGGCGACGAGCCTGACCCTCGGCGCCCCGTTCGGTGCCGACTGGTCGCTGGCCGGCTTCGCCGAGCTCGGCGTCGGCTATGCGCGTGCGGCTCCCGGCGCGCTGGTCGATTACGGCGCGCTCTCCTACGGCAGTGCTGGCGTGATCGTTGGAAAGCAGGCAATCGCCGCCCCCGGCGACCGGGCCAGCGTCTACGCCGGCATCCGGCCGGCGGCGCTTGCCGGCAAGGCGCAGTTTCTTCTGCCCGTCGGGCGAGACGAAAAGGGGGTGATCTCCTACGAGGTGCTCGACATCGATTTGGCGCGCGCCGACCTGCCGTTGCGCTTCGGCCTGTCCTACGCCAACAGAACCAGCAATGATTTCGACCTGCGCATCAATGCCAATGCGGATCTGCTGTTGGGCGACCCGCAGGGCTATGGCCTCGGCCTGGCGGTCGGCCTGCGCAAGTCATTCTGAAACACGCGCGACTGAACGCCCCTGACTTACCCGGCGTTATGCAGGCCTGCCGCAAGGTAAACGGAAGGGTGAGCAGGTCCGTATCGGGATCCTGCGTAGCGTCCGCAGCAATTTTCTTTCGAATGGCAGTGCGCGACCGGGGCGATTATTGCACAGTTTGTGCAACCTCAGGAAAACCTTTCTGAAAGCGTTTGACGGAGCAGATTTTTCATTGCCAAATGCCGCCTCAACCATCCGTTCGGATGAGAAAAACGAGTAAATGGGAGTGCGGGAAATGTTGAAAGCACTGATCCGGCCGCTGCTTGCCGGCGCGATGCTGATGTCCGCGGCGGGCTTTGCCGCTGCTGAAACGACCTATATTCGCGGCAATGACGGCGATCCGGAAACGCTCGACCAGCACAAGACCTCGCTGGTCGCCGAAGCCCATCTGATGCGCGATCTTTATGAAGGCCTGGTGGTCTACGACAACAAGGCCAAGATCATTCCCGGCGTGGCCGAGGCCTGGTCCGTCTCCGATGACGGCACGGTCTACACGTTCAATCTGCGCGGCGACGCCAAATGGTCGAACGGCGACCCGGTGGTGGCCGAGGATTTCGTCTTCTCCCTGCAGCGCATCATGACGCCGGAGACCGGCGCCAAATACGCCAACATCCTGTATCCGATCAAGAATGCCGAGGCGATCAACAAGGGCGAGATGAAGCCCGAGGAGCTCGGCGCCAAGGCGGTTGATGACAAGACGCTTGAAATCACCCTGGCGCAGCCGACCCCCTATTTCCTCGAGCTTTTGACCCACCAGTCCGGCCTGCCGGTCAATCCCGGCGCCGTGAAGGCGCATGGCTCGGATTTCGTCAAGCCGGAAAACATCGTCACCAACGGCGCCTACAAGCTCGTTTCCTTCACGCCGGGCGACAAGATCGTCATGGAGAAGAACGAGAATTTCCATGACGCCGCCAATGTGAAGATCGACCGCATCGAATTCGTTCCCTTCGAGGATCGCGCCACCTGCGTGCGCCGCTTCGAGGCCGGCGAGGTGCAGAGCTGTTCCGACCTGCCGACCGAGCAGATCAAGTCGATGAAGGAGCGCCTGGGCGACCAGGTGCGCATCACGCCCTATCTCGGCACCTATTATTACGCGCTGAACCAGGAAAAGGAGAGCCTCCAGGATCCACGCGTGCGCCAGGCGCTGTCGATGGTGATCGACCGTCAGTTCCTCGGTGACGAGATCTGGGCCGGCGCCATGCTGCCCGCCTATTCGCTGGTGCCGCCCGGCATCGGCAATTACGAAGGCGGCGGCGCGCAGGCCGAATGGGCCGACACGTCGCTGATCGACCGCGAGGACAAGGCGATCGAGCTGATGAAGGAAGCCGGCTACGGACCCGACAAGCCGCTCAAGCTGGAACTCTCCTACAACAACTCCGAGAACCACAAGAACACCGCGACGGCCATTGCCGATATGTGGAAGGCGATCGGCGTCGATGTGCAGTTCAACGTGCGCGACCTGTCGGCCCATTATTCCAACCTGCGCGACACCAGCGACTATGAAGTCGCCCGCGCCGGCTGGATCGGCGACTATTCCGACCCGCAGAACTTCCTGTTCCTGGTCGAGAGCGACAACACCGGCTTCAACTACGCCAAGTACAAGAACCCGGATTACGACGCCCTGATGGACAAGGCCGCTGCCGAGACCGATCTCGTCAAGCGCGCCGACATCCTGCGCGAAGCGGAAGCCCTGTTCATGAAGGACGTGCCCTTCGTTCCGCTTCTCTTCTACTCGTCCCTGTCCCTGGTGTCGCCCAAGCTCGTCGGCTGGGAGGACAACATCCAGAACGTTCATGGGACGCGTTTCATGAGCATCAGCGAGTAACAACTGCGTTCGTTGTGTCGCCCGGCCTGGTGGCCGGGCGGCATCGAACCGGCATGAAAGTTGGTACCGATGCTCGGTTATGCCGTGCGCCGTTTGCTCGGCGCAATCCCGACCCTGTTCCTGGTCATCACCTTCTCGTTCTTCCTGATGCGGGTGGCGCCTGGCGGTCCCTTCGACCGTGAGCGCACGCTGGAAGCCAAGGTCCTGGAAAATCTCAACCGCGTCTTCCATCTCGACCGGCCGATCTGGGAACAGTATTTCTATTATCTCGGCAATCTCGCCCGTGGCGATCTGGGGCCGAGCTTCATCTACCGCGATTTCTCCGTGCAGCAGCTTCTCGGCAACGGCCTGCCGGTGTCGATCCAGCTTGGTGGGACCGCGCTGCTGATCGCCCTGCTGATCGGCAGCCTGCTCGGCACCATCGCCGCGCTCAGGCAGAATTCCTGGGTCGATTACAGCGTCATCGCCACCGCCACGTTCGGCATCACCGTGCCGAATTTCGTCGTCGCGCCGCTTCTGTCGCTGATCTTCGGCGTCTGGCTCAGCCTGCTGCCGGCCGGCGGCTGGAACAGTCCCGGTTCGATGGTGCTGCCGGTCGTCACGCTGGCCCTGCCGCAGATCGCCATCATCGCCCGCCTGATCCGCGGTTCCACCATCGAGGCGCTGCGCTCCGATCATGTGCGCACGGCGCGCGCCTATGGCCTGCCGACGCGCATGGTGGTCGTCGTGCATGCGCTGCGCGCCGCCTGCCTGCCGGTGATCTCCTATCTGGGGCCCGCCGCCGCCGCGCTTTTGACCGGCTCCGTGGTGGTCGAGACCATTTTCGGCCTGCCGGGCATCGGCCGCTATTTCGTCCAAGGGGCGCTCAATCGCGACTACACGCTGGTGATGGGCACCGTCATCATCATTGCCGTCTTCGTCGTTGTCTTCAATCTGATCGTCGACCTGCTCTATGCGGCGCTCGACCCGAGGGTGCGCTATGACTGACATCGCCATCACCCCCGCGCCGCCCGAAATGCGCAGCCGCTCGCTGTGGGCGACGGCGTTCATGCGGCTGCGCCGCAACCGCGCCGCCATGGTCAGTCTCGTGATCCTGATCCTGTTCGTCCTGGCCGGCATTTTCGGGCCGATGCTGGCGCCGCATCCCTATGCGCGCGTCTATTCCGACTTCGTCAAGGTGCCGGCCAGCCTGGAGCCCTATCCGCGCCAGGCGCAGATCGTGCCGCTCGCCGAATCCGCCCTTGCCCGGGCCCGTGTCGACACAAGGTCGATCGAGCTCGACGGAAACACCCTGCGCATCGAGGCGACGTCGCCGCGCGAGATCGACCCGCGCGTCACGCGCTATCTCGACCGTTCCGATCTGTTCTCCAACGCGCGCGTCGTCAGCCAGTCGGATGACAAGAAATCGATCACCATGGAAGCCAGCGTGCAGCGCCTGCGCTTCATCTTCGGCACCGACGCCAATGGCCGCGACCTGTTCGCCCGCGTGCTGATCTCGATCCGCATCTCGCTGATGATCGGCGCCCTGGCCACCGGCGTGGCGCTGCTGATAGGCGTGCTGTATGGCGCGACGGCGGGATTCCTCGGTGGCCGCATCGACAATCTGATGATGCGTGTCGTCGACATCCTCTATTCGCTGCCCTTCACCTTCTTCGCCATCCTCCTCGTCGTCTTCTTCGGCCGCAACATCGTCCTGATGTTCATCGCCGTCGGCGCGGTCGAATGGCTCGACATGGCGCGCATCGTGCGCGGCCAGACGATCGCGCTGAGGCGGCGCGAATTCGTCCAGGCGGCCGAGGCACTGGGTGTGCGCTCGGGCGGCATATTGCGCCGCCACATCATCCCCAACACGCTCGGCCCGGTCATCATCTACATGACGCTTCTGGTGCCGAAGGTCATCCTGCTGGAAAGTTTCCTGTCCTTCCTTGGCCTCGGCGTACAGGAGCCGCTGACCAGTCTCGGCGTGCTGATCGCCGAAGGCGCGCGCAACATGCGCGGCGCGGCTTACATGCTGCTCTACCCGTCGCTGGCGCTGACGGCGCTTCTGTTCGCCCTCAACTTCCTCGGCGACGGCCTGCGCGACGCACTTGATCCGAAGGATCGCTGAGATGAAGCAGGATAAATCCGAGCGCATCTTCGACATTCGCGACATCCGCGTCACCTTCGACACGCCCGACGGCGCGGTCGAGGCGGTGCGTGGCGTCGACATGCATGTCAATGCCGGCGAGACTGTCGCCGTGGTCGGCGAATCCGGTTCCGGCAAGAGCCAGATCATGATGGCGGCGATGGGGTTGCTGGCCAACAATGGCGCCGTCTCCGGTTCCGTCACCTATCGCGGCCAGGAGCTGATCGGCCTGCCGCGCGGCAAGCTGAACAAGATCCGCGGCGCCCGCATCACCATGATCTTCCAGGAGCCGATGACATCGCTCGACCCGCTCTACACGATCGAGCGGCAGATCTGCGAGCCGATCCGCGTGCATGGCGGCCTGTCTCCGTCCGCCGCGCGGCGCAAGGCGCTCGAATTGTTGAAGCTGGTGCACATCCCCGATCCCGAACGGCGGCTGAAATCCTATCCGCACGAGCTTTCCGGCGGCCAGCGGCAGCGCGTCATGATCGCCATGGCGCTGGCCAACGATCCCGATCTCCTGATCGCCGACGAGCCGACAACGGCGCTCGACGTGACCATTCAGGCCGAGATCCTCGGCCTGCTTGCCGAGTTGCAGAAGAAGCTCGGCATGGCGATCCTGTTCATCACGCATGACCTGGGCATCGTCGAAGCGTTCGCCGACCGGGTTTATGTGATGCAGAAGGGGCTGGTGGTGGAGACCGGAGGTACCGCCGATATTTTCGAGCGGCCGTCCGAGGACTACACGAAGATGCTGCTTGCGGCCGAGCCCGAAGGGCACAAGCCGCCGGTCGGCGCGGACCGTCCGATCCTGCTCGATGCCGACGGCGTCTCCGTCACCTTCCACATGAAGGGCGGGTTCTTTTCCGGCCAGGGCTTCGAGGTCAAGGCGGTGCAGAATGTCGGCCTCAGGCTGCGCGCCGGGCAGACCATCGGCATCGTCGGCGAATCCGGCTCCGGCAAGTCGACGCTTGGCCGCGCGCTGCTGCAATTGCTGCCCTCCGAGGGCCGCGTCGTTTATCAGGGCACGCCGATCCAGGGCTTCGACCGCGCCGCCATGCGCCCCTACCGGCGCAATCTGCAGATGGTGTTCCAGGATCCCTATGGCTCGCTCAGCCCGCGCATGACGGTGGGCGAGATCATCACCGAGGGGCTCCTGGTGCATGAGCCCAGCCTGTCGGGGCGCGAGCGCGAGAAGCGCGCCATCAAGGCGCTGGAGGAAGTCGGCCTCGATCCCGGCACCCGCAACCGCTTCCCGCATGAGTTCTCCGGTGGTCAGCGCCAGCGCATCGCCATTGCCCGCGCGGTGATCCTCAAGCCGACGGTGATCGTCCTTGACGAACCGACCTCGGCGCTCGACCGCTCGGTGCAGAAGCAGATCATCGCGCTGCTGCGCGACATCCAGGAGGCCTACGATCTGTCCTTCGTCTTCATCAGCCACGACCTGGCGGTGGTGAAGGCCCTGTCCGACTACGCCATCGTCATGAAGTCGGGCCGGGTGGTCGAGGAAGGCCCGACGGGCGAAGTGTTCGACAATCCGCAAAGCGATTACACGAAGGACCTGATGGAGGCCGCCTTCAACCTGAAGCGGGTGCTCAACCGCCAGGCGGTCGCCCGCGCATGAATGCGGGGCCCGCGCTGCCGCAAACCTTGTTCTCACTATCATAACAATCGGTTTGACTCTGCCGCGCGTCTGTTTCACGTTTGTCCGGTGACAGGACCGTGAAGAGCAGAGACACGCGCTTGGCTGCAGCCAATACGAGCAACACCGGCAAGCCTTTCGCATCTTCGGGATGCGGCGGCACGCTGTCGAACCGTCAGGTGGTTGTGCTCGCCCTGGTTGCCTTCAAGGCAATCCTGCCGTCCATGTCATCCCCTCGCGGCAAAACCCGCCGCGAAAAATCCCCCGAAAAAGCGCGCATGCGCGGGATAGCGACCGTACCGGGCTGGCTCCCAGCCCGTTGACGACGCTCGTTTAAAGGAAACGCCTGAACCCGCCACGCGGTTCAGGCGATGCGTTTGCATTCAAAAAAAACAAACTGCCAGAGGAGAACATCATGCGTTCCATCAAAGCTCATCTGATTGCCGGCCTCGCCGGTGCCGCCATCCTCACCGCCGGGTCGCTCTCGGCACAGGCCGAAACGTGGAAATACGCTTTCGAGGAAGCGATGACCGACGTGCAGGGCGTCTTCGCCCAGAAGTTCAAGGAGGAGATCGAGGCAAATTCCGACCACGAGATTCAGCTCTTCCCGTTCGGCACGCTCGGCGAATCCGCCGACATCATGGAGCAGGCGCAGGCCGGCATCCTGCAGTTCGTCGATCAGTCGCCGGGCTTCACCGGCGCGCTCATTCCCGAGGCGCAGGTCTTCTTCGTGCCATATCTGCTGCCGGCCGAATCCGATCAGCTTGGAGATTTCTTCCGCAATTCGAAGGCCATCAACGAGATGTTTCCGGAACTCTACGCCAATCAGGGCCTGGAGCTTCTGACCATGTTTCCCGAGGGCGAGGTGGTCATGAACACCAAAAAGGCAGTGACCGGGCCGGCCGATCTGAACGAGGTCAAGTTCCGTGTCATGACCAACCCGCTCCTGGTGGAAAGCTACAAGGCCTTTGGCGCAACACCGACGCCGCTTCCCTGGGGCGAGGTTTATGGCGGCCTGCAGACGAACATCATCCAGGGGCAGGAAAACCCGATGTTCTGGGTCGAATCGACCAAGATGTATGAGGTCACCGACTACATCACCTTCGCCGGCCACAACAATTTCACCACCGCCGTGATGGCCAACAAGGAGTTCTACGACGGCTTGGGCGAGGCGGAGCAGAAGCTCATCCAGGACGCTTCCAACGCGGCGTTCGAGCACATTCTCGAATACCAGAACGGCCTGACGGAAAAGTCCGTCGCCAAGATCAAGGAAGCCAAGCCCGACATGAACATCGTCGAGCTGACGGAGGAGCAGCGCGCGCCCTTCAAGGCGGCGGCGGCCGAGGTCGAGGCGAAGTTCATCGAGATGACCGGCGACAGCGGCAAGAAGATTCTCGACCAGCTGAAACAGGATCTGGAAGCCGCCACGAAGTAGCTGCCCGAAACAAGACGGGCCGTTCAGCGGCTCAACGGGGACCCCCGCGGCCGCCGGGCGGCGCGCCGCGGGCTTCGCTCAAATTCGAGGGAACGATATGGGCAGCGCAAACGAAACTGAACCAACGCCGGCAAAAGGCCCGGCTGCGGGATACGCATCGACCTTGCCCGGCGCGTTGGGAAGCATCGACACGGCGATCAGCAAGGTGGAGGCCGTCATCCTGGCCGGCGGCGTCATTCTCATGGCCATCAACACCGTGGCCAATGTCGTCGGCCGCTTCATCTTCCAGCACAGCATCTTCTTCACGGAGGAGCTGAACCAGGCGCTGATCGTCATGATCACCTTCGCCGGCATCGGCTATGCCGCGCGGCATGGCCGCCACATTCGCATGTCGGCCATTTATGATGCGCTGCCGTCCAGAACGCGCAAGCTCCTGATGATCGTCATCGCCGTGGTGACGGCGACGGTGATGTTCGCGCTGTTCTACTTCTCCATCACCTACATCATGAAGGTGGCCAAGTCCGGCCGCGTCCTGTCGGCCATGCAGATCCCCGTCTACTGGATCTACCTCTGGGTCCCGCTGGGTTTCCTCGTCACCGGGGTGCAGTACGCGCTGACCGCCGTGAAGAACGTCGTCCAGAAGGACATCTATCTCTCCACCCATGTGCTGGAGGGATACGACGAAGACGAAATCGAGATCTGAGCGGGGGAACGACCATGGCACTCAAAATCTCCACCATCATGATCGCCCTGCTTCTCATCGGCTTTCCGATGATGATTCCGCTGCTGCTCGGGGCGATGTACGGGTTCTACGAACTGTTCGGCGGCTTCAGCAAGATGGACTTCATGGTGCAGCAGATGCTGGCCGGCATCCGGCCTGCCTCGCTGATCGCCGTGCCGATGTTCATTCTCGCCGCCGACATCATGACGCGCGGCGAATCCGCCGGCCGGCTGATCGACATGGTCATGAAGTTCATCGGCCACATCAAGGGCGGCCTTGCCGTCTCCACCGCCACCGCCTGCACGCTGTTCGGCGCCGTTTCCGGCTCCACGCAGGCAACGGTCGTCGCGGTCGGCTCGCCGCTGCGCCCGCGCATGCTGAAGGCGGGCTACAAGGATTCCTTCGTCCTGGCGCTGATCATCAACGCCAGCGACATCGCCTTCCTCATCCCGCCATCCATCGGCATGATCATCTACGGCGTCATCTCCTCCACCTCGATCTCCGAGCTGTTCATCGCCGGCGTCGGCCCAGGGCTTCTGCTCCTCGTCCTGTTTTCCGCCTACAGCATCATCTACGCCACCATCATGGGCGTGCCGACTGAGCCGAAGGCTTCGTGGCGCGAGCGGCTGGATTCGGTTCGTCTGGCCGTCTGGCCGCTCGGCTTTCCCGTCATCATCGTCGGCGGCATCTATGGCGGCATCTTCAGCCCGACGGAGGCGGCCGCTGCCTGCGTTCTCTACGCGCTGATCCTCGAGTTCATCGTCTTCCGCTCGCTGACGATGGTCGATATCTACAAGATCGCCAAATCGACGGGGCTCATCACCGCCGTCGTGTTCATCCTCGTCGGCGCCGGCGCCGCCTTTTCCTGGGTCATCTCCTTCGGTCAGATTCCGCAGCAGATCCTCGGCACGATCGGCATCGACCAGATGGGGCCGAAAATGGTTCTCGCCGTCATCTCGGTGTCGTTCTTCGTCGGCTGCATGTTCGTCGACCCGATCGTCGTCATCCTCGTCCTGGTGCCGATCTTCGCGCCGGTCGTGGAATCGGTCGGGCTGGATCCGGTGCTGGTCGGCACCATCGTCACCCTGCAGGTGGCCATCGGCTCGGCGACACCGCCCTTCGGCTGCGACATCTTCACCGCCATTGCCATCTTCAAGCGACCCTATTTCGAGGTGGTGCGCGGCATCGCGCCGTTCACGGTGATCCTGGTCGGCGTTTCGGTCGCCCTCATTTTCTTCCCGCAGATCGCCCTGTTCCTGCGCGATCTCGCCTTCAGATAGGAGGGTAAGCCATGTTCAAGAGAATCCTGGTTCCCGTCGATGGCTCGGACAATGCGCTGAAAGCGCTGAAACTGGGCGTTGAAATGCAGAAGATGACCGGTGCGGAACTGATGATGCTCACCGTCTTCCGGCATCACAGCCTGCTTGAGGCATCCATGTCGATGGTTCGGCCGGACGACCCGCAGAATCTCGACGATGCGATGCGCGAGCATGCCAGGGAAATCGCCGACGCCGCCAAGAAGGCGGCGCTGGAGATGGGGGCCGAGAATCCGCGCGGATTCGTCAAGAACGGCCCGCCGGCCCGCACCATCGTCAAGTTCGGCAAGGAGCGGGAAGTGGATCTGATCGTGCTCGGCAGCCGCGGCCTCGGCGATCTCGAGGGCTATCTGCTGGGCAGCGTCTCGCACAAGGTCACGAGCCTGGCGGAGTGTCCGGTGATGGTGGTGTAAGTCATGGACCGGTGCCTACAGGATGCTGGCTGGCAATTTTCAAGGTTCAGGCATGGATCCTCGGGTCGGGGCCCGAGGATGACGAACCTATATAGCGGGATGGCGTTAACCGCCGACCTTAATGACGTGCGATGCGCCTCAGCCCTCTTCATCCTCGGGCCCCGACCCGAGGATCCATGCCTGAACGGTCGATGATGCCGCTCATTCTTTCTCCGCGCCGGATTAAGCCGCCTTCTTCGCCAGCCGCTTCCTGATGCTCTCCACATCGGCGCGCGGCGTGGCGGCGAACAGCGTCCTGGTGTAGCTGTGCTGCGGGTCGGAGAACACCGCCTCGCGCGGACCGTATTCGACTGCCTCGCCATAATACATCACCAGCACGTCGTCGGCGATGTAGCGCACCACCGACAGATCATGACTGATGAAGACGTAGGTCAGGCCGAACTCGTCCTGCAGATCGGCCAGCAGGTTCAAGACCTGCGCCTGCACCGAAAGATCGAGTGCCGAGACCGGCTCGTCCAACACCAGCAGGCGCGGATTGAGCATCAGCGCCCGCGCGATGGCGATGCGCTGCCGCTGACCGCCGGAGAACATGTGCGGATAGCGGTTGAAATGCTCCGGTAGCAGGCCGACCTTGGTCAGCATCGCCATCGCCCGGTCGCGCCGCTCGGCGGCGGGGGTGTCCGAGTTGATGACCAGTGGGTCCATCAAGACGTCGCCGATCTTCTGGCGCGGGTTGAGTGAGCCGTACGGGTTCTGGAAGACGATCTGCACCTTCCGGCGCATTTCCGGCGACAGCCGCCGTGCGGCGATGTCGACCTTTTCGCCATCGATGAACAATTCGCCGGCGGTCGGCGCGTCGATCATGGTGATGATGCAGGCAAGCGTCGACTTGCCGCAACCCGATTCGCCGACGATGGCCAGCGTCTTTCCCTTCTCGACCTTCAGGCTGACGCCCTTCACCGCATGCACCGTGCGGCCGGTGCCGAACAGGCCGCCGCCGATGTGATAGTCGCGGACGATATCCCTGGTTTCCAGAACGATCTCGCTCATGTCTGTGCTCCCTGGGCGCGCGCTCCCTGATAGGGCGCGTCCTCAAGCGAGAAGTCCGAGACGGTCGGCAGCCGGTCGCCGGTGGCGTTTTCCGGCAGGGCCGAAAGCAGCGCCCTGGTGTAGGCGTGCTGCGGCCGCTCGAACAGCGACAGGACGTCGGCCTCTTCCATCTTCTTGCCCTTGTACTGCACCACGACGCGGTCGGCGGTCTCCGCCACCACGCCCATATTGTGGGTGATCATGATCATGCCCATGCCCTGCTCGGCCTGCAGGTTCATCAACAGGTCGAGGATCTGCTTCTGGATGGTCACGTCGAGCGCGGTGGTCGGCTCGTCGGCAATCAGCAGCTTCGGTTCGCACGAGATCGCCATGGCGATCATCACGCGCTGGCACTGCCCGCCCGACATCTGGTGCGGGAAGTGCGACAGCCGGTCCTCCGGGTCGGGAATGCCGACCGCCTCGAACAGTTCGATCGCCCGCCGGCGCCGGGCCGCGCCGTCGAGGCCCATATGCTGTTTCAGCGCCTCCTCGATCTGGAAGCCGACGGTGAAACAGGGATTGAGGCTGGCCATCGGCTCCTGGAAGATCATGGCGATGTCCTTGCCGATGATGCGCCGCCGATCGGCCGGCTTCAAATTGAGGATGTCGCGGCCCTCGAAGGTCATGCGGTCGGCCTTGACCGTCGCCGTCCACGGCAGGAGCCCCATCACCGCCAGCATCGACACGGACTTGCCAGAGCCGGATTCGCCGACGATGGCCAGGACCTCGCCCTTGTCGATGGACAAGGAGATGCCGTCGACGGCCCTGAGCGGGCCGCTTGCCGTGTCGAAGGTGACGGTCAGGTTTTCGATTTCGAGCAGCGCCATCTCACGACCTCTTCAGCTTGGGATCGAGCGCGTCGCGCAGACCGTCGCCCATCAGGTTGATCGCCAGCACAGTGATCAGGATGGCGAGGCCGGGGAAGGTGACCACCCACCAGGCGCGCAGGATGAACTCGCGCGATTCGGCGAGCATCGTGCCCCATTCCGGCGTTGGCGGCTGGGCGCCCATGCCGAGGAAGCCGAGCGCCGCCGCGTCGAGGATGGCCGTCGAGAAGGACAAGGCCGCCTGGACGATCAGCGGCGCCGTGCAATTGGGCAGGATGGTGCGGAACATCAGCCGGAAATTGCCGGCGCCGGCGACGCGTGCCGCCGTGACGTAATCGCGGCTTTTCTCGCCCATCACCGCCGCGCGCGTCAGGCGCACATAGTGCGGCTGCTGCACCAGCGCGATGGCGATCATGGCGTTGTTCAGGCCGGGCCCGAGCACCGCCACCAGAACCAGCGCCAGAAGCAGCGACGGGAAGGCCAGGATGATGTCCATCAGCCGGGTGATCACCGTGTCGACCCAGCCTCGGAAATAGCCGGCTATGGTGCCGATGATGATGCCGGTGGTCAGGGCCAGGAACGTGACCACGACGCCGATGAACAGCGAGTAGCGCGCGCCGTACAAGAGGCGCGAGAGCATGTCGCGGCCGACCGCGTCGGTGCCGAGCGGGTAGGCGGCGCGCCCGCCCGCCTCCCAGAAGGGCGGCACCAGCGTCGCGTCGCGGAACTGCGCGTTCGGCGCGTGCGGGGCGATCAGCGGCGCGAACAGCGCGACGATGACCAGCAGGACGAAGACGCAAAGCCCGACGACCGCACCGCGGTTCTCCGAGAAATAATACCAGAACTCGGCGAGCCGGGCCCGGCGCGAGGCGTCCTGCATGTTGGCGTGTGTTGAAGCCGTCTGTGTCATGGTCGCCTCAATGCCTGATGCGCGGGTTGATGAGACCGTAGAGCAGGTCGACGATCAGGTTCACCAGCATGATGACGCCGGCGATGATCAGCAATCCGCTCTGGATCACCGGGTAATCGCGCTTGAACACGGAATCGACCATCCACTTGCCGATGCCCGGCCATGAGAAGATGGTTTCGGTCAGGATGGCGCCGGCGAGCATGACGCCCACCTGCAGGCCGATCGTCGTGATGACCGGGATCAGCGCGTTGCGCAGCGCGTGGATGCCGACGACGCGGAACGGCGACAGGCCCTTGGCGCGCGCCGTGCGCACATAATCCTCGCTCAGCACTTCCAGCATCGCCGAGCGCGTCTGCCGGGCGATCACCGCCAGCGGGATCGTGCCGAGAACGATCGACGGCAGGATCAGATGCGACAGCGCCGACTTGAAGGCGCCGGCCTGGCCCGAAAGCAGGGAATCGATCAGCATGAAGCGGGTCACCGGCGGGAAATAATAGAGCAGCGAAATCCGCCCCGAGACCGGTGTCCAGCCCAACGTGCCGGAAAACAGGATGATCAGCAGCAGGCCCCACCAGAAGATCGGCATGGAATAGCCGATCAGCGCGGTGCCCATGATCGACTGGTCGTAGAAGGAGCCGCGTTTTATGGCCGCGAAGATGCCGGCCGGCACGCCGATGAAAATGGCCAGGATCATGGCACAGAATGACAGTTCCAGCGTCGCCGGGAACAGCGTCAGGAAATCGTCGAGGACCGGACGGCGGGTAACGATCGAATTGCCGAAATCGCCGCTCAGCACGTCGGTCAGATAGTCGAGATACTGCACCGGCAGAGGCCGGTCATAGCCGAGCTGGCGGCTGATCTGCTCATAGCGTTCGGGGGCCATGACCCGTTCGCCCGACATCAGCATCACCGGGTCTCCCGGCAGGATGCGGATAAAGGCGAAGGCGATGATGGACACGCCGATGAAGGTGGGGATCAGGACGGCGAGCCGTCCCAGGACAAATCGAAGCATAGCGGGTTCGATCTCCGGCGGCTGGAGGTTTAGTCCCGTCTACACAAGCGCGTCTCGGCGGATAATGCAAACGAGACGCGCCGGTCGCCCGGCGCGCCTCCAGAATGTTTCGTACTGGGCGCTTATTCGACGAGGTCGACGCCTTCGAAGGCGAAGTCGCCGAGCGGGCTCTGGTGGAAGCCCTCGACTTCCTTGCGCATCGGCACGACCGACAGCGAGTGGTCGATGGTCGCCCACGGCGCTTCGCGCTTGAAGACTTCCTGCGCCTGCTCGTAGAGCTTGGTGCGCTCGGCCTGGTCCGGCTCCACCTTGGCCTGGTTCACCAGCGCATCGAACTCCTCGTTGCACCATTGCGCGCGGTTGTTGCCGCCGACGGCGGCGCAGCCGAGCAGCGTGTGCAGGAAGTTGTCCGGGTCGCCATTGTCGCCGGTCCAGCCGAGCATCACCGCGCCGTCGCGGTCCTTGGCCTTGGAGCGATCGAGATATTCGGCCCACTCATAGGAGACGATCTCCACCTTGACGCCGATCTTGTCGAAATCCGACTGGATCAGCTCGGCGGCGCGGCGCGCGTTGAGCATGTAGGGGCGTGCAACGGGCATCGCCCAGACCTTCATCGACAGGCCGGAGACACCGGCATCCTCGAGCATCTTCTTGGCCGCTTCCGGATCGTAGGCGTCGTCCTCGATCGCCTCGTTGTAGGACCACATGGTCGGCGGAATCGGGTTCTTGGCCGGCGTCGCCTGCCCCTGGAACACCGCATCGACGATCGCCTGCTTGTTGATCGCCATGTTCAGCGCCTTGCGCACCTCGACCTTGTCGAACGGCGCCTGCGTGGTGTTGTAGGCGAGATAGGCGACGTTCAGGCCTTCCTGTTCCTCGACCTTCAGGTTCGGATCAGCCTTCATCGCCTCGACGTCGGCCGCGTTCGGGAACGGCATCAGGTGGCATTCGCCTGCCTTCAGCTTCTGGTAGCGCACGGCGGCGTCGGTGGTGATGGCGAAGACGAGATCGTCGATCTTCTGCTTGCCGCCCCAATAGTCGTCATGCGCGCGATAGCGGATCACCGCGTCGGTCTGGTAGTTGACGAACTCGAACGGGCCGGTGCCCAGCGGCTGCTGGTTCAGCATCTGCATCTGATTGTCGGCGGCCAGCTTGTCGGCATACTCCTTCGACACGATCGATGCGAACGGCATCGCCACATTGGCGAGGAACGGCGCCTCCTTCTGCTTCAGCTTGAAGCGGACGGTCATGTCGTCGACCTTCTCGATCGAGGCGAGGAGGTCGGGGAAGCCCATGCCGTTGAAGTATTCCCATGCCGCGCCCGCGACGTATTGGTGCCACGGATTGTCGGCGTTCAACTGGCGCTCGAAGGAGAAGATCACGTCATCGGCGTTCAGGTCGCGCGTCGGCGTGAAGAAGTCGGTGGTCTGGAACTTGACGCCGGGGCGCAGCTTGAACGTGTATTCGAGGCCGTCGTCGGAGATTTCCCAGCTTTCCGCCAGGCCCGGCTCCGTTTCGGTCGTGCCCGGCTTGAATTCGAGCAGGCGGTTGTAGACCGTGTGCGCTGCCGCGTCGAAAGTGGTTCCCGCCGTGTAAAGGCCCGGATCGAAGCCCTCGGGCGAGCCCTCCGAACAATAGACGAAGGTTTTCGCGCTTGCCGCGCTGCTCAGCACCGTGGCGGCCAGAAGCGCTGCCGCAAGGGTCAGTTTCGTTTTCATTGAGGTCTCCCTGATTATCATGAGCCTGCTGCCGAGGCCCTAGAAGCGCGCATATAAGCAAAGTTCCTCAAGAGAGGGAACACCCTCGTCCACATTGCCGCCGCAAATGCAACTTTTGGTCGATTTTGCCGTAGTATGCGCAATGAATCGCCTTTCGCGCCCTTGCGGGACGGCCCCGTCAGGGCCCATATCCGCCCGACAGACGCCCCGACAGACGCATTGCCCGAAGGAGGAAGCTGCATGAACGACGATTGGCCTGAGGATGTGCTCACATTCTGGTTCGACGAACTGACGCCGGAAGACTGGTACACGGGGAAGGAGGAGATCGACGCCGCCATTCGCGCTCGGTTCCTGCCGCTCTACGAAACAATGAAACGCGACCAGCCGCGGACGATGCTGTCGGAGCCGCGCGCGGCGCTGGCGGCGATCATCGTCTTCGACCAGTTTCCGCGCAACATATTCCGCCGCCAGCCCGCCGCCTTCGGCACCGACCAACTGGCCATGGGCCTGTCGAGCAACGCCGTCGACCGGGGCTTCGACGACGGCATGAGCATGGCGCAGAAGCAGTTCATGTACATGCCGTTCATGCACTCCGAAGTGCTGGCCGATCAGGAGCGCTCGGTCATGCTGTTCGGCGGACTGGGCAATGAGGACTCGCTGAAATACGCCATCGAGCACCGCGACATCGTTGCCCGCTTCGGCCGTTTCCCGCATCGCAACCGCGTGCTCGGCCGCGAAAGCAGCGCCGAGGAGGAAGCGTTCCTGAAGGAGCACGCGGGTTATGGGCAATAGATTGTGGCATTGAGCTGCCAGGTGGCGCCTGGTGGATTCGCCTGACGCCCGCATAGATGCAGAAAAACGAGATAGAGCGGGCAGCGTTTCGATGAAACGATGAACTGGTCTATTGCATTGATCCGGTGCGTGGTTCGACAAGCTCACCATGAGGGCGGCTGGACTTGGCCGGGAGCCAGATTCCGAGACGTGGCAGATGGGCTTTGCAACCCTATAC